>CAZRYA010000007.1:0-21009 GCA_964604235.1 uncultured Tissierellaceae bacterium
CTGTCAATGCTAACCAAGTTCTCCAAAGGAGTATTTACATAAACACACTTGTAGATAGAGTATTTTCCATATATCCTGCTTCCATAAAAATAATCTATTTCATCCTTGTACTTCTCAATCTCATCCAACTTACTAGGATCTACTAGCTCAAAAATTCTCTCTGGAAACCTTAAAAAATCATAGACTTTACTTTCCTCTTTATAAAATTTCGTTTTCATTTTATCAGCTCCACAAATAATTATCTTATAGTTTAGTTCAACTTATTATTTTTTTGTTCCTCTTTTAACTTTTCAGGCGTTATATCATTTCCTTCATCATCTACTAATTTTACATTCATAAGTGTATTTTTCATATTAGACCTAAAATTATTCAGGTATTTCTCTCTAAGTTCAGCTCTTTCCTTAGATTCTTCCTGGTTTAAGCCCTCTTCTTTGTCTTTTTTAGCCAATTCGTTAATTCTCTTTATTAATTCTTCCACAAATATCACCTCATTATAATTTTGTTACTTTATCAAAAGGGTAAAATCTCCAAATAGCCCTTCCCCTTATGCTAGACTTTGGAATAGCTCCAAAATCCCTACTATCATGACTTTGGTTTATTCCCCTGTTATCTCCTATATAAAAATAGGAACCATCTGGAACCTTATAGTTAAGGCCATAATCCATAGCTAAAGTATAATTCTCTTGACCTAGATAATCTTCTTTTATTTGATCACCATTTACAAATACTTCCCCATCAGCAATGTTTATAGTATCTCCTGGTAAACCTATTAGCCTTTTAACATATTTTTTTCCATCTCTATGAGGGGACTTAAAAACTATTATATCCCCTCTTTGGTAGTCCCTAGTCTTTAGAAATCTTTCATAATTTACTACCAATAGCCGATCTCCCTCCACTAGGCTAGGTTCCATAGATACTCCATTTACCTTAGTTAAACTAAATATAAAAAAGTTTATAAATAAAGCCAATATTATGGCGATTATTAATGATAGTAAAAAATCTTTTGTCGTACTTTCCATAGCATCACTTCCTTATCTACTAATTTTAACACATTTCCGACTAGTTTTATATATAATTTAATTATCTCAATTGACAAAGTATTTTTATAATTATATATTTATAATATTAGATGATTATAGGAGGATTTAATTGATGAATAAATATATAACAGTAATAGGTGGTGCAAATATTGATATTACAGGAACCCCCTACAGTGAAATAGTCATGGAAGATTCTAATCCTGGTTCTTCTCAACTTTCCCTTGGAGGTGTTGGAAGAAACATTGCAGAAAATCTCAGTAGGCTAAATATAGCTACAAAACTTATTACAGCCCTAGGCCAAGACCACTATTCTAAAATAATAAGAGATAATTCAAAAGAAAATAATATAGACCTAGCTCATTCTCTTACAATAGAAAATGGTCATACTTCTACCTATATATGTATTAATGACAGCTATGGTGAAATGAAGCTGGCCATTTCTCACATGAATATTTACGAAAATTTAATACCTTTGTATTTAGAAGAGAAATTAGGTATAATTAATAGTTCAGAGGCTTGTGTAGTAGATACTAATATTCCAGTAGAAACCATTTCATATATTATGGACAAGGTAAGTGTTCCAATTTTTTTGGATACTGTTTCAACTAAAAAAACAGAAAAAATAAAGGATATTATCCATAATGTTCATAGTATAAAACCAAATTTATTAGAGGCTGAAATTCTTTCTGGAATAAAAATAATAGATGAAATTAGCTTAAATAAAGCTATAGATATAATTCACTCTAAGGGAGTTCAGAGAATTTTTCTCTCCTTAGGTGGAAGAGGAGTATTTTTTAGTGATGGTCATATCAAAGGGCAAATGAACTCTGTTGCTAAAGAAATAGTAAATACTACTGGAGCTGGGGATAGTTTTTTAGCAGGAGTTCTACTTGGATATTTAAATGGGTTGGATATTGAAAATACAACTAGACTTGGTCTTGCAAGCTCTAGTATTACCTTAGCCTCCCATGAAACTGTATCTGAGGATATGTCTTTAGATAATGTTAGCAGGTTGTTTAAAGAAATAGGAGGTAATTATGAACAAATATTTAGTAATTTCTAATGAGGTTGAAGAAGCTTTAAAAAATAATAAACCAGTTGTGGCTTTAGAGTCTACAATCATATCCCATGGAATGCCTTACCCTAAAAATGTAGAAACAGCATTGAAGGTTGAGGAAATCGTAAGGGAAAATGGTGCGATCCCAGCTACTATTGCTATTATTGGTGGAAAATTAAAGGTTGGTTTAAGCGAAGAAGAAATAGATTATTTAGGAAAAAAAGGCCTTGAAGTAACTAAGGCTAGTAGGCGTGATATTCCTATCTTAATCTCAAAATCAGAAGATGGGGCTACTACTGTTGCAGCTACAATGATTATAGCCCATATGGCTGGAATAAAAGTGTTTGCAACTGGTGGCATTGGTGGAGTCCACAGGGGAGCTGAAACTACTATGGACATCTCTGCTGACCTGGAAGAATTAGCTAACACAAATGTTAGCGTTGTTTGTGCTGGATGTAAGTCTATTTTAGATATAGGTCTTACTATGGAATATTTAGAGACAAAAGGAGTTCCGGTTATAGGTTATCAAACAGATAAATTACCTGCCTTCTATTCTAGAGAAAGTCAGTTTAATGTTAACTATAGGATGGATAGTCCTGGTGAAATAGCAAGGGCTATTAAGGCCAAGTCTGACCTAGATCTTCAAGGAGGAATGGTTATTACTAACCCTATTCCCCACGAGTATTCTTTAGACCATAATTTCATAGATGCATCTATTGAATCTGCAGTTGAAGAAGCTAATAAAATAGGAATCAGTGGAAAGGATATCACACCCTATCTGCTAGATACAATTCAAAAAATGACTGAAGGTAAATCTTTAGAAGCAAATATTCAATTAGTATTTAATAATGTTAAATTAGGTGCTGAAATAGCATCTCAACTAGCTAAGGAAATTTAATAAAAGCTGGCTACTTCCTAGAAGTAGCTAGCTTTTCTCTTTTCTTCATATTAATCAAGATTATTATTGTAGGAATTATGCATAGACCTGAAATTACATAGGTCAAATCATATATAAAGTAACTCCAATCTGTGTCTGGCAAAGTCTCTAGGAGGTTATTTAGTATATGTAAGTATACAGCCAAGCCAAATGACTTGTACTCATCATATAAAAAAGCAAAAACCATGCCCATTAAGATTGTATATGTCATCTGAACTAGGTCCATATGAAAAGCTCCAAATAAAAGCGATGAAATTATTACTGCCTTGTTTCTTCCAGACCTATTCCTAATTTCTCCAAAAATTATTCCCCTGAAAAGTAGTTCTTCCACTATGGGTCCTAAAAATACTACTGATAAAAATACAAATATGTATTTTTCTTCATATAATATACTGCCTGCCCCTTCTTGGAAGCTTAACATTGCTTCATCTATAAATCCTATAGATTGACCTAGTAGTCCTAAAATTATAAACCATATATTTATAAAACCTTTTATCCCCATTAAGACTAGGGTGGATTTGAAAACATCCCTAGGCCTTACTCCCTCCTTATATAGATAAGCCTCATCAAAAAACTCCCTATAATAAGTTGACCTGTTTTTTATAAACAATGTATAAATTACCATAGCTATAGCCATAGCTAAACTATCTACCATATAGTAATTATTATAAATATAAGCCTCAAATAGACTATAGTCTATCCCCCTATACTGAAAAACAAAAGCTATTATAGAAGATGCCAATAATTCAGATATATAGTATAATAAAAATCCTAAAAAACAATAAAATATTAGCTTGTATAACTTTTCTCTAGCCAATACATTTCTCCTTATAATTTATTATCACATAAGTATTATACCCTGAATATAAAAATATTACTTACATAAAACTTATTTATATTATATGATATAGCTTACAAATAGTAATTTTTGGGGTGGAAATATGAAGGATATTAAGCTAGGCAAATTAACTGGTGAAATGGATTTAAACAGACTTATAGAAATATGGTTAAATTCAAACATTGATGCCCACAACTTTATAGAAGAAAATTACTGGAGGTCTAATATAGCTTATCTTAGAGAAGAGCTTCCAAAATCAGACCTATACCTTGCAGAAATTGATAATAAAATAGTAGGTTTCATGGGTATAATGGACTCCTATATTGCAGGTATATTTATCGACAAAGACTTTAGGAGTATGGGACTAGGCAAGAAACTCTTACAAATAGGAAAAGATAAGTATGACTTCCTAAGCTTAAATGTCTATGTTAAAAATGAAAATGCCTATAAGTTTTACCTAAACAATGATTTTATAGTAGAAGAAAAAACTTTAGATGAAGCTAACAATCAATATGAGTACTATATGACCTATAAAAAATAAACCTATGTTCATAGGTTTATTTTTCATCTAGGCCACTTAATCTAATATCATTTAATTCAAATTCATCAAGAACTTTATACTTATATAGTTTAGATATTCTTAATCTTATATTTCTATTTCTAAACTTCCTGCCTTACCTAGGGCAAGCTCCTGTATAATAAGTCCCCCCTCAAAAAAATATGCTCCACCCTTGGCCGTATCTAAGCCCTCCATATAGCTGTTTACCATGAAAACAGGTGCTTTTGACTTACTGGTTTGTTCACTATAGTCAAATTTAGCCTCCTTATCCCATTGGTCTTTTAGATAGTCTATATAAAGGGGCCAAAATATAAGGTCTGCTTCTAGCTCATTTATCCTAGCTATATTTTCATCAAACCACAAGTCACCACATATGGCTACTAACATCCTCTTATCCTTATAATTAAATGTATGGAAATCCTTACCCTCACAATAATTAGGACCAGCACTTGTATCCTTCCAACCAGGTGACTTCCTTCTGAATAAATCTATTATATTGCCCTTTCTATCTATGACTAGATTTGAACAGTATAAATTATTTTCTAATCTTTCTATAAAACTGAAAGATAAACCAGAAGAATAAAATAAACACATCTCTTGAATTTTTCCTATTAGGTCATCCTCCAAAGATATGCCCCTACCTATATCAATTTTATAGTCCCAAGTTAGGCCATCAAACCCATTAAGATAAGACTCTCCAAACACTAAAAAGTCTACACACCTATTTAACTTCATATACTTTTCTATCCTATTTACCTGTATATCCAGCTTGTTATTATCCATTTCCCCTGCACATAAAACTAACTTCATATATTTTTCCCCTTATATAAATTAGTACCTAGGACTCCTACAACTATTAAAATAGCACCTAGTATGTGGTAATAGTAAATAGATTCATTCAATATCACAACCCCACCTATTATAGATATTAAGGTGCTTAAATTGGCAAATACACTCATCTTTGATGGTGAAATGTATTTTAAGACATAGTTTGTAAGCATTGAAGTTCCCAAAGTGGATAGGACTCCTAGATATACCATTGCTAGGAGATACTTGCCCTCTTTTAATGGGCTAATATAGGTTGAAAAGCTATTGTTTTTAATATTCATGGCCAGGGCTAAAATATTAAAAGCTATAAAACCTATACTAATCATAACTGTTAGGAGTTCAAGATTTTCGTATTTTGCTGTGTAGCTTCTAGCCATAATACTGTAACTTGAAAAGCAAATAGTTGTTATTAATAAAAGAAGTATTCCAACAATATTGGAATTGGACCTATCTGACCCTCTCATTATATTATAAAATATAAATACAACACCTGAAACTGCCAGTAGAACAAAAACTACCTGACCCTTACTTGGTTTTTCCTTTAGAAAGACCCTTGCCAGTATCAAGGTAAATATTGGTGCCATAGATAAGATTATGCCTCCTAGAGAAGAATCTACATCCTTTAAGCCAAAAGTTTGAAATCCAAAAAATAAAAGTGGATAAACCAAAGCTAAGGGTAGGATTTCCTTAAAGTTTTCTTTATTAAAATAAGATGTTTTTCCTTTTATCACTAATGTAATTATAATCGCCACCAAGGCAAATATAAACCTGTGTCCTAGAATATTAAAGGGATTAGTATAGTCTAAGGCTATTTTAGTAAAGGCAAAAGAGAGTCCTGTAATGAAGGAATATGCCAGTGCTCCTAAATAAACTGCTTTTGAATTTTTATTCATGTTTTCCTCTCTCACCTTCATATTCTCCTTTTAAAATGGAGTATATTATTTGATCCCTATAGCCATCCTTATCTTTATAGTTTTGTCTAAGGACCCCCTCTCGAGTCATGCCAAGGCTTTCATATAGCTTTATACCTACAGTGTTATGAGGGTAAACATCTAGCCAAAACCTATTAATGCCCATACTCTCAAAAGCATAATCCATAAGACAAGTAATGGTTTCTCTACCATAACCCCTTCCTTTTTTATCAATTGCCAACCTTCTCAGTTCTAAAATATCAGAATAAAAGTCTAATCTTATAAGTACATAACCTACTATTAAGTCAGTAGACTTTTCCACCACTAATAGTAACCTATGATTGGGATCATTAATCTCTTGTAAGTGTTCTTCATAAGTCCCCTGCCATATGAAGTCTGAATTAGCTGGATTTGATTCTATTTCAATTACAGTATTTATATCTTCCCGTTTAGCTTCCACTAATCTAAGTTTTTTTGTTTCCATAAACCTATACCTCCTTCTATAGCTTATTAGATTAATTATACCTTCTTATCTAAATATTTCAAACTTTAAATAATCAGAATATTCCCTAATAAGTCTATTATAAGTAAATATTAAATAAAATTTATATTTATTTATAATAGACTCATACTCTTTCAGGGTATATATATCACATAGTAACTTAATACTACTATTTAATAGTTTGAAGGGGGCCATATAGTATGAATATACTTTTTTGGATAATCATAGGATATATCTCTGGTTGGTTAACTAGTAAGGCAGTTCACAGTCCTACAAGTATCGAAATGTATACAAAAATAGGTATTTCTATACTTGGTGGATTAGTTGGAGGCCTACTAGTAGTCCTTATATCTTCCAAAGGTATCAGACACTTTAATCTTATTTCTCTAGTTGGAGCCTATTTAGGGTCAGTAAGTTTTATATGGATTTATAAGTACTTAAATCATATTAATATCTAATTTTAATTTTTTCTCCTCATTTTAGTAATAATTTTAAATCAAAATCTAATTATAAAACTTTTACTTTTCTCATCTACTAGTTTACTTTATACTAGTTTAGTTTAATTTTACTTAATATTAAATTTATTATACAATTTATCCTTTTATGGGTATAAGTAGTAAAAGGAGTGATATAATGAATTTAAAGGCTATACACAAATCAAAGGCAATAGATTGCTACAAGGTTGGTAAAATGGCATTGGACAAAGGGATGATTTATCCTGCTTACTTAATGTTAAAAGAGAGTACAAGAGCCACACTAACCTACATCAATGAAGATATCCAGAATAAAACCTATTCTACAAAGACAACTTTTAGCACACTTTTAAACGAACTTCCTAGCGAGCTACTAAAAGATGAATACACTGATATATTCAAAGTCTTTGAAGTTTATGATAAAAAGGGTATTGAGTCTATTATGTGTATGAATGAAGACATCTTATATGATGTTGAAACATTGACTAAAAAATTAATTTCTGTTTATTTAAGAGAAGATATATAGATAAAAAGTAGCTATTTCAACTGTAAATTTATTGAAATAGCTACTTTTATCTTTATCCTTTAAGGGTAATTTTTCTTATAGTATACTATTAATAGGAGGAGATATTCTTGAAAATAAATATAGATAATATTTTAACTTTTACAAAAAAATACTTGGATATTCCAAGTCCTACTGGCTATACCCATAAGGCCATAGCCCAAGTTCAAGAGCAAGTAGAATCTATGGGCTTTAAAACTTTCAAAACCAATAAACAAGCCCTTATTATTGAAGTAGCTGGGATTGACAACAGCAAAAGTAAGGTCATTACTGCCCATATTGATACCCTAGGAGCCATGATCAAGTACATAGAAGCTGATGGCAAAATTAGGTATAATAAGGTTGGTGGCGGATGTTTCTCCCAAGTCGATGGAGAAAATGCCTGTATTATATCTAGAAAAGATGGCATATTCAGAGGATCTATCATGCCTGATATAGCCTCTACTCATATATACGGATAGGTTGGTGCTAACATAGAGAGAAATAGTAAAAATATGTATTTCAGACTAGATGAAAAAATAAGTTCTAGGCAAGATGTAGAAAATTTAGGTATCTCTGTTGGAGACTACATCTATATGGATACTAGGTTCGAAGTAACCGAATCAGGTTTTATAAAGTCTAGGTACTTAGATAATAAATTAGCTGTAGCCATAGTCCTAAACCTATTAGCCATGATAAAAAACGGTGAATTTACTCCACACTATAAGACTTATTTCTATATTAGTAATTACGAAGAAGCTGGCCATGGAACTTCATATTTGCCAGAAGACAGTTTTGAAATGATAGCTATTGATATTGGGATAGTTGGTCATAAGCAAAATTCAGATGAATATAGTGTTAGCATTGCTGCTAAAGATAAAAAAACTTCCTATGACTATGAATTCAGAAATAGGTTGGTTGACCTATGTGAGTCTAATAATATAGCCTATAAATTAGACCTATATAACTTCTACAGTACTGATTCTACCCAAGCTGCCCACCAAGGAAAGGGCATTAATTTTTCCTCCATTGGGCCTGGTATAAATTCTAGCCACCACTATGAAAGAACCCACATAGAGTCAGTTGAAAACACTAGCAAGCTCTTAATCGAATATTTAAAAGAAAAGTAGTTCATTAGCACTTATTTTTAAAAAACTTCCAGGCTCCTAGGAGCTTGGAAGTTTTTATCTACTATTTATCTATTTAAAACCTACTATCGTCAATCTTATTTAAAAAACTTTTCAGTGGATCTACAGTCTTTTTAATAGTCCCTTCTACAAAAGGATTTTCTAAATTAGCCACCTTTAATAAATCTAAAAACGGCTTACTTCCTCCCTGCTTACAAAGCCTTAGATAGTCTTCCCAGGCCTCATCCCTATTTTCCTCTAGTTTATTGAAGAATTGGAAGGCACAAACTTGGGCCAAAGTGTAGTCTATATAGTAAAAAGGACTTTCGAAAATGTGCCTTTGCCTAAACCAAAATCCTCCCCTATTTAAGAAATCATTGTCTTCATAATCTTTAAAAGGAAGATATTTCTTCTCTAATTCTCTCCATTTCAATTTCCTTTCTTCTTTTGAAAGATTTGGGTTTTCATATACTATATGTTGGAATTCATCAACTGCTACCCCGTAAGGAATAAAGCTAATTGCCCCTGACAGGTGGACAAATTTATACTTATCTACATCCTCTTCAAAGAATAAGTCCATCCAAGGCCAAGTGATAAACTCCATACTCATTGAATGAATTTCAGATGCTTCATAGGTTGGAAAACTATACTCAGGTATACCTAAATCACGGCTCATATAAGCTTGGAAGGCATGACCTGCTTCGTGGGTTAGAACATCTATATCTCCCCTTGTTCCATTAAAGTTGGCAAATATAAAGGGTGCTTTTTCCTCATCTAAGAAGTGACAATATCCTCCACTCATTTTCCCATCTTTACTTAATAAGTCCATTAAATTTCTATCTAGCATGAAATTAAAAAATTCCCTTGTCTCATTTGATAAATCCTCATACATCTTCTTACCATTATCAATAATCCAGTTTGCATCTCCTTTAGGATTTGGGTTACCAGAAGTGAATAAAAGTGATTCATCATAGTATTTTAATTCGCTAAAGCCAAGTCTTTTCTTCTGCCTGTCTTTCAATTCTACTACTAGGGGTACTAGTTCCCTATAAACTTGGTCCCTATAACTTTTAACATTCTCTGAGTCGTAGTCTGACCTGCCAAGTCTTGGATAGGCAAGTTCAACAAAGTTATTATAGCCTAATTTTTTAGCCATTCTAGTTCTAACCACTACTAAATTATCAAATATTTCATCAAATTTTTCTTCATTTTCTATAAAAAAAGAATTGTAGGCTAAGTTGGCCGCTTTTCTCATTTCCCTATCTTCAGACTCCATGAAGGGCCCTAATTGTGAAAGTGTCCTCTTACTCCCTTCAAACTCTATCTCTGCTGAAGCCAAGAGCTGGGAATATGAAGATACTAGTTTGTTTTCTTCAACTAGGTCTTCTATTATTTCATTACTAAAACTCTTTAATTCCATCTCTGCCAAGTTAAATAATTGGTCTCCCCATTTATTCTCTAAATCTAACTTGTACTTGGAACCTACTAAGGCCTTATAAAACTTACTTACAATATCTCCATAGGCCGGCATATTTTCATCTAAAAATTCCTGCTCTAATCTATAAAATTCATCTCTCGTATTAATACTATGTCTTATATAGGCCAGTGCCCCCATAGTATTGATATGGATTCTAATTTCATTTATCTCTTGAAATACCATATCCTGTTCTTCAAAGCTACTAGCATTTTCAAAACTTTCAATTAAGCCCTTAAACTTAGTACTTACACTGGCGAAATCAGGTCTTTCATACTTAAAATCTTCAAACTTTTTCATAAACTCCCTCCTCAGATTTCTTCCTATACTTATAATAGCAAATATTTAGATAATTTGATAGATAAAAATGCCTCTAAGCAAGTTAATTTATTTACTCAGAGGCATTTTAAAATTTCTATTTTAACTATTCAAGTCTTTCATCATAATTCTTACTCTTATTTATTATAAAATACCCAAATACCAAGTCCAGTACTATACCTAATATATTTTACAAATTATAATTTAAATTAAATCCTATTTTAGCATTTAAAATATAGGTATAGGTTATAAATACATAAAACATTCCTGGAATTAGACTCATTATGAAAGATTCATTTTCTTTATACAAATAAACCCTAATCATTCCAAAAACAAATACTGCCACTGTTTCCTTAGCCCAAGCAAAGTACTTCCAAAGAATGTTGAAGCCCTTAGACTTAATCTTTGCAAATATCAATATAGCTATTACTGGTATAAATATAACTGCTGATAGAATCAACCTATTTTGCTTTTTCTCCTGGCTATATGCCAATATAAGTCTTACAGACCTAAGTGCGAGGTCTTTTTAGTAGTCTATTCCAGCTGGCATAATTCTTTCAGGCTTGTTTACTGAACAAGGCGTAACTCCATATACCATATTACAAGTAGGACACTTACTTTCCAAGTGGGTCATCTGAAAATCACTTCCACAATTACTACACTTTATTATTATTTCATTTGGCAGGGCATTTTTATTAAAACCCATCATCCTTATTTTATCCACTACGGCCTTACCATCTTGAAAACTTCCGCTACAAGCTTCATGCATAATAAATTCCTCCTATAATCTTTCTCCATTTCTCAAGGCTTCTCTAAGTTTTTTAGTTTTTTCATCAACTTTTTCTAGCTCTAATAAAAGTTTCTTTTCTTCATCTGTTGTATTAATTATATTTGAGATTCCACCATTTTTTATAACAATTCTCTTATTGGCCATCAAGGCCAATATAGGATCATGGGTAGACATCAAAACTATTTTATCTTCTTCCAAAAGCAAGTCTAAAGCTTTTTTCCTATCTATACCTGCATTTTCTATTTCATCTATTAAGACTATAGGCGACTTACTTAAAATAGCAGTATCTGCTATCATAAGAGCCCTAGACTGGCCTCCACTTAAAGAAGTTATTGGTGTATCCATTGTAAAAGATTCTCCTGCCAGCCTATTGGCCTCTTGTAAAATCTTCTCCTTAATAGGTTCTATACCGTCAATTTTTCTACTTTCCCCATGAAGTTCTATAAATTCTCCTACACTTAGGTCCATTATAAAATTCATGTTTTGAGATAATTGAGCCACTAGCTTGGTATTTATGTCATACCTACTGGCTGGATCCATTGGTCTCCCATTTATAAGTATCTTCCTCTTAGTTGGAGTATCTCCATTAGCAGCCCATTCTATATCTGCCAGTAGCCTAGACTTCCCTGCACCTGTTGGCCCTACAATGGCAATAATATCAGATTTATTAAGGACTATTTCAGAATAGTTCTCCCTTAAACCATCCTTATCAAAGCCTGCTAGCAAAGTGAGACTCTCCACAGCTTCCTCTTCCTCTAAGCCTAAGAAATTCTTCATAGACTCAAGATAAAACTGGAAATCATCCTTGGCCTTACTTATATCCACTATATTGTCCTCTAAATAAGTTTCATCTAAGCCAGTTAATATCTCTTCAAAAGATAAATCTAACTTATTGGGAAAATAAAGCTTATTTTGTTCTAGGTATTCTTCCATAAAGGGATATTTTTCTATGACCTTAGCTATTGGTTTATCTATCATTATTATCACCTAACTCTATTTTTCTCTTATTGCCCATCTGATATTTAGATCCAATCTTAGTCTCTCCTAGACAGTAGGAACACATGGCACTAGGCATTGGAAACCTAAGTTCCATCCCCTCAACACTGCTTATGTCTTTTTTATTTTCTAAAATAATCCTACTCAATTCAAAGGCACCTTGACCAGTTAAACCATTTACGCCCATAATTTTAGCCCTTGGGTTTACTTGGTTTATCCTAGATGCAAAGACCTCCCTCTCAGCTTGAGATACAATATCGCCCTTAGTCACAACTACTATATCTGCAGTTTTTAACATGGGTCCAATTTTCCTAGGTGTGTTTATTCCAGATAGATTATCAATTACACATATGGATATGATATCCTTTATATAGGGAGAGCACCTATTACAAAGTCCTGCTGATTCAGTTATTAAAAAATCAAAATCTTCCTCCACTCCCCAAGCTACTATCTCTTCTATATTAGATACAAAATAATGGTCTGGACAAAGGGGGCCTGAAAGGCCTTTTTTGACTTCTATATTGTGTTTTTTATAAAGCAAGTCATCATCCGTATATAGGCAATCAAACTTTACTACCCCTAACTTATACTTATTCAATCTTAAGGCTTCTATTAATTTTAATATAACCGAAGTCTTTCCTGATGATGGGGGACCTGAAACCAAAACTAATTCCATGGATAATCCCTCCAGTTATAAAATATGTCTTCACATTTTTTTATCAGACTAGCTATATCATTTTCTTCAATATAATCCCAGCCTAGCCACATAAACTTTTGACTCTTATCTAATCCATTGTCTACTTGTCCATGAGTAGATGGAAACTTTCCATTTACAGAAAGAATTTCTCCAACCTGTTTTGACCCAAAAAAGTTCACAAAATCTTTCAAGTCTTCTTCCTTACTCCTTTTAGCAAGTAAAAATATAGGACTTACTATAGAACCATCTTCCGGCCAAATTGGCATCATGGGCCCCTTCCCAGTAATCATTTTAGTGAAAAAATATGGCATTATTGTTATAGTTGGTTTTTCTTTTTTCCTATAAGACTTAACCATTTCAGAAGGATGCATATTATTCATAAAAGACCTACCTAAAAGGGCTACACCTCTTTCTCCATATAGCTTATATATATTGAGCAGTATGGCATTAAATAGGTCAAAGTCCCCTACTGGAAGGGCCACTTCTCCTACAAAATCTTCACTAAATAAATCACTCCATTTTTTTGGATAAGGCCTAGCTCCTATTTCTTCCTTGTTGACCAAAAATATAGCTGGTACTAGACCTATTATCGAATATTCACCTCTTGGATCCTTTAAATCTATTTCCTCATTAAAGAATTCCTTATTTCTAGCTTCACTTAAAATATCCTTAAATAAATTTTCTTCCCTATGTTTTCCCATCAAATCCTTGTCAAAAAACAAGTCAAATCCTGCTGAAATAAATAAGTCTGCCATATCATCTAAACTATTGTTTTCTACTAACTTATCTTTTATCCAATTGACCCCACCTGATGCTACTTTTAAATTATACTCAACCTTAAAATCCGATTTATTTCTTTCTAAAAAGTCTTCAAAACCTTCCATCAAGGGTAGGGTAACTGGACAAGGTAAAACTCCATCTATCTTTATTTGTGCTTCTGCATCTGATTTACTCCTTATCAAATTTGAAATATCTTTACTTTCTATACTTTCAACTAAGTCTCTAGTAAAGACTTCTTTATCTATATTTTTACTGCTTAAAGCCATTTCTAAAGTTAAAGTCTTACCCAGACTTTCAACTAAACTTTTTTCTGTAAAATTTTGAAATCCATATAGGACAAAAACTTCTATTAAACTTGGATATTTATTTAAAATACTGTAAATTGAATCGTTTAAACTAAAATACTCATTCATAAAACCCCTCCTAGTCTAATAATAATAACTTATTCAATAAGAAAAGTCTGTAACATTTGCAACAAAAAATCTCCTAAATTAGGAGATTAATTTATAGACTTTAATAACCTTGTAGTATATTCTCTTATAAAGTCGACTAGGTCATAGTTCCCATTATGAAGGCACCAATCAAATATAACCCCCCTCTGGGCAATAAACATATACTCTACCATTTCTTCTGCAGTCATGGTAGTTTCCAACTGGCCACTTCTTATTCCCTTTTCTACAATATTTATAAGAACTCCCTGCATATCCCTTCCCTTTTCTATAAACAAGGTATTACTAGTATTATAGAGTTTTTTTATCTTATCAACCCTTATGTTTTGGCAATATTCACCATAGTGAACAAAGAAATTTACTATATCCTCATAGACACACTGGCCTTTAATTGCATGAAGAACTGTAGTATTAAAATGTTCATCTGCCTTTCTAAAAATTTCATTTAAAATGTCATCCTTAGACTTAAAATAATTATAAAAAGTTCCCACTGAGACCTTAGCTTCCCTACAAATTTCTTCTATTGTAATATTTTCAAATCCTCTTTTTTCAACTAAATTAAATGCCGTTTCATAAATATTTTCCTTAGTCTTAAGGGCTTGTATTTGCCTTTTATTTAAATTTTTATCCATGTTAATCTCCTTAGCTTTATATTACATTAATTATATAATACTTAATTTTTTTGTCAAAATATAAATAAATCGTTTGACATTTAATTAACTATTTATTATACTGAATGTATTCAGTGAACCAATTCACTAAGATTTAAAGGAGGATTTTTTATGTTAAAGAGAAAACATTTACTTGCAGTAGTAGTATTACTTATTCTTTCATTGTCATTGGCTGGCTGTGCCGGTGGAAAGGCAGACAATGACCAAGAAAATTCTTTGTTTAAACCAGGTACATATGAAGGTGAAGGAAAAGGTATAAATGGACCTATTAAGGTCAGTGTAGAAGTTGATAGTGATAAGATACTTGAAATTAAAGTATTAGAACACAGTGAAACTCCCACTGTTAGTGATTTAGCCCTAGATCAAATACCTACTATGGTAGTTGATAATCAAAGTTTAAATATTGAGGCTATAAGCGGAGCTACCATGTCCAGTAATGGTATCTTAGAAGCCATAACAGATGCCTTAACTAAGGCTGGTGCAGATATTGAAGCCCTAAAATCTGTTGAACTTGCAAAAGATGATAAAAAAGAGACAATAGAAAAAGATACTGATGTTATTATAATTGGTGGAGGAGGAGCTGGACTTTCTGCTGCTGTTTCTGCCCATGAAAATGGTGCCAAGGTTATAGTACTAGAGAAGATGCCTAGACTTGGTGGTAATACCATTATATCTGGAGCTTCCTATAATGCTGTTGACCCTAAAAGGCAAAAGGCTCAAAATATAGAAGATTCTGTAGAACTACATTTTACTCAAACCTATGAAGGTGGGGATAAGCTTGGAAATCCTGAATTAATCAAAGTTATGGTTGAAAATGCCTATCCTACTATTGAATGGTTAGAAGGAATGGGTATGGAGTTTAAGGACAAGGTTCATACGGTTTTAGGTGGTCTTTGGCCAAGAGCCCACGCTCCTGTTGAGCCATTAGGTACAGGCTTTATAAAGACATTTGCCAACTATATTGAAAATAACAGTGAGGAAATTGAACTTTTATTAGACACTAAGGCTAGCGAATTAATTGTTGAAGACAATAGGGTTGTAGGAGTTAAAGCCCTTGATGGCAATAAAGAATATAGCATAAGGGCAAATAAGGGAGTTATTATAGCTTCTGGTGGTTTTGCTGGAAATGTAGAGATGAGGGATGAGTTCAATAAAAATTGGCCAACTCTTACTAATTTAAAAACTACTAACCACCCTGGCGCCACTGGAGATGGAATTGTATTAGCTAAAGAAGTAGGGGCTAATCTTATAGATATGGACCAACTTCAACTCCTTCCTATGGGAGACCCTGAAACTGGTAGTTTAAGTGGCAATATTGAACAAGGTGTTGAAAATCGTGTTTTCATAAATAAGTCTGGTAATAGGTTTGTAGATGAAGGAGCCCGCCGTGATGTTATGACTAAGGCACTTTTTGACCAAGAAGATACATTTATGTGGGTTGTACTTGACTCCCATTCATATCCAACTGGAGATATTAGAAATCACTTTAACGAAAGTATTGATGAATTAGTCCAAGAAGGCAGGGCCTATAAGGCTGAAAGCCTTGAAGAATTGGCTGAAAAAATAGGTGTTAATAAGGATAACTTAATTAAATCTATTGAAGAATTTAACAGTCATGTGGACGGAAAAACTCAAGATGCATTTGGTAGGACCCTATATGAATTTAAGTTAGATACTCCTCCCTACTATGCAGGAGCTAGAGTTCCTACTGTTCATCATACTATGGGTGGTATACAAATAAATACCAATGGGGAAGTTTTAAATCCTGATGGTCAGGTTATTGAAGGACTTTTTGCAGCTGGAGAAGTTACAGGAGGAATTCATGGAACTAATAGGCTAGGTGGTAATGCACTGGCTGATATAAATGTATTTGGTAGAATTGCTGGAGCAAATGCAGCTAAAAATTAATATAAAAGTGCCAGTAGGCCTCCCGGCCTACTGGTACTTTTATTATTCTCCTAAATATTCTCTAACTTCATCTGAATTATTGTTTTGATTTAACATTATTAAGACAATATCAACAGATTTTATAGCCTCTTGAAAATCTACTGGTTGCTCCATCCTAGGGTCTATTATCTTTACTTCCCTAAAAGTATGAGAAAATATATCACTAGTTGGATTTTGCATACTATCTTTTATTACCATAATAGACTTATCATTAAGGGCTTGAGGGTTTTCTGTCCTATAAAATCCTAGATTTTGAGTATATATATCTCCATAGTAAATTTCTTCCTTGTTTTTAAAGGGACTAATTAGTTCCTCTCTTTTTCCCATAACTCCTTTGTCATTGGACATATAATATGAAAAGTTTTGGCTATTTTTAGCAGTTAATATAAGTGGCTTATCATCATTTCCATAAATGTAAGAAAACCTCCTATTTAAATCTCCCAAGTACTTTCCATCTACTATTTCTACAGTGTAATCACTATCTAGGGCCAGGCTATCTATGTCCCTTCTTTTATACATAGTATCAAGTATCATATCTACTCCATCTTTAGCTCCTAGAGCATTCCAATGAAAATCTGTCCTAAATTGCTTTTCTTCTTGATTCAATAAATTACCTTCACTTAATTTGTCATAGACATTTATAAACTCCAAATTTTTCAATCTTAATTTTCCAAACGCCTCTTCTATGTTTAATAGGTTAGTCTTAGAAACATTATTTTCAACAAATTCGTATTTATCAGCTAGGGAAAGGTTCTTAGTTGGAACAGCTGCGTAATAGAATTTCTTATCTGGGTTACTAAGGGCCACCTGTCCCACTATATCCTTCATGGTTTCCATGTCGAACTCTATACTTTCAAAAAATATCCAGTCATCTTCTGATATATATAGGTCTCTTGTATTTATTTTTTTTAAGAACTTGTCCTTTAAGGAATAAAATTTTAAAAATCTCCTTCTTTGGGGAAACTGATCTACTAAGTATTTCTCTATATTTGCTGTTGTCTCCTTTATATCCAATATATTTATTGACGGTTTTTGGGCAAGTGGTCTTGCCTCCTCATGGCTTAGCTCCATATCCTCTGTAAATATACTTAGGCTAAAGAAGAAAATTATTATTGATACAAAGGGAATTATTATTATTAAATTTTTCTTATTGTCCATTATATCCTCCTTAAAACCTAAAATATATAAAGGGGTTGTAGGTTGAATTTATTAAATACATAGTAGATATTACTAAAATCACAACAACCATAGATGATTCTATTACTAGGGATACATTTTCCCACTTGTCTTTAAACTTTCCGTAGGTATTTTTTATTACTGGAGTTGATAGGATAAGGCCTCCTAGGAAAATATACCAGCTATCATTTAAAATTATCTTAGAATTTACTATTAGGTCTCCTGTTTTTATATTAAACATTGCCATTATATACTCGTAGGCATCCAAAAGGTCTACTGCCCTAAATAGGACCCAACCAACCATGACTAAAACCATTGTCACCGCATGTCTAAAGATACTTGGAATTTTCTTTCTCAAGTCTTCTTTTACTACATAAGTTTCTCCTACTAATAAGATAAAATAATAAAATCCCCAAAATAAAAATGTCCACTCTGCACCATGCCAAAATCCAGTTGCTAGCCACACTATAAATAAATTCCTAATGTGTTTACTAACCTTAACCCTATTTCCACCTAAGGGTATATATAGATAGTCCTTAAACCAAGTCGATAGTGATATATGCCATCTCCTCCAAAATTCTGAAACCGAAGAAGATATATAAGGGTAGTTAAAGTTTTCATCGTAGTCAAAGCCTAGCATTTTTCCTAGTCCTATGGCCATATCTGAATAGCCTGAGAAGTCAAAGAATATTTGTAGTGTATAGGCAAGGATTCCTATCCAGGCTCCTAAAGCTGTACTGGGACTTTGACCCCTAATAAATATCCTATCTGCTATTAATCCAAATTGGTTGGCAAAAATTATTTTTTTGCCTAAACCGAGGCTGAATCTGACTATACCCCTAGCCAATTTTTCTAAATTAACTTCCCTGTATTCAATTTGATCCATTACTGTATTATATCTTACTATTGGTCCTGCTATTAATTGTGGAAAAGCAAATATGTATAGTCCTAGTTTCATAAAGCTCCCTTGTACCTTGGCATCTTCCCTATAAACATCTATTATATAAGACATTGCCTGAAAGGTAAAAAAAGATATTCCCAAGGGCAGGGCTATTTGAGGAACTGAATAATCTACATTTAAAAATCCCCATAGGTTTTTAAGTATAAAGCCAGTATACTTAAAAATTATTAAAAGACCTAAGTTAAACACTATAGATATATTTAAAATAAGTTTTCTCATTTTTTTATCCTTATACTTGCCTAGGCCAAGGCCCAATATATAGTTTACTAAAATCGATCCTAACATTAAGAATACATAAACTGGCTCTCCCCAAGCATAGAAAAACAAGCTGGCCAAAAAGCAAAATATATTTTTATATTTAAAGGGTAATACCCAGTATATTCCCATGGTTATTGGCAAAAAATAATACAAGAAAACAATACTACTAAATAACATTTAATCACCACTGTTCTTAATATTTGTCAACATTCAGATTATAACATTTAAGGTTTTTTTCCGCAATATTGAGCCTAAAAATTAAGTAGTCCAATATAAGCAATCATAAAAAAAATAGAATCTGCTAGTTTAAACTAGCAGATTTCTTACTTAATCCTATAGATTAGTTGGTCATTTTCCTTATAAAAATTCCAACTTCCATTTGGATTTATCTTAAGGTTAAAGTCAAATTCTTCTGTTCTAATAGGCCACTCTTTAAACTGGTTACCATTAAGACTTAAAAGTGCTAGCTTATCTGTTTTTCCAATAATCCTATCACCACTAGGATACAAGTATGACTTCTTATAGGGAATTGTATTTTCTTCCTTTGATTTCAAGTCTATAAATCTAAGCTTATCACTGGTAGCTTCTAAAGAAACCCAGACCATATCCCCTACAATAGTATAGGAAAATATTTCTTCATCCAGGTAAGATGGAATGATAAACTCACTAGAATCTTCTCCCAATATGGTAATTTCCTTATCTTCTTTAGAATAAAAGCTAATATACCCAGCTTCAACGGGATTGAAAACTATCCCCTGACCTGCTCCTTCTATAAAATTATCCTTGTCCAAACTATATATTTCTTCTATTAATCCTGTTTCCAAATCATATTTCCTTATAGTATTAAGGAAGCTAGCCCTATGGTTGGTAAGATTGGTATAATAAACACTAGAGGAGGTTTTATCTAGGTTAGGTGAAAATAAATGTCTAATTTCATCTAGCTGAAAAACTTCATTTCTGCCAATTTCTCCAAAAAAGTACTCATCATTTGTCCCCTTTGAATATATTATAAAGTCCCTTCCTTCTAGGGACACACCAGCTGTAATTTCCATACCAATAGAAAAGTCGTAGACTAATTCCACTTGATCCCCTGAGCCCTTATACTTAAGAATACTTTCATTACTTAAAGCTTCATTTACAAGTAACAAGATATCAGTCCCATCTACATCTAGTATTCTAATACTAGACCCTCTTAAATCTTTGTCATAGGCCTCTATCTTTTCCCTTAAGTTAAGCTCTTCCACTTGATACTTATCTTCTTCTTTCATATGTATAATACTAAGACTATTTTCCTTATCATAAGCTTTTTTGCTTTCTTCTAATTCAGGTTTACAAGCTACTAAAAAACTAGTTAATAAAACCACTAGACCTAAGATTTGCCTCTTATTCATAATCATTCCTCTTTCCTAATTTAAAATTCAAACTAGGTCTATTATATCCTATTATGGGTTGAATTTCATGTAAAAAAGCCACTTCCTTAAGGAAGTGGCTTTTTTATAAAATTTATGCATTCATAAACATTTCTATATCTTCTTCAACTGTGGATATTGTTCCAATTCCAAAGTTATCTACTAACACTTTAGCCACATTTGGTGATAAAAAGGCTGGAAGGGTTGGTCCTAAATGAATATTTTTAACTCCTAATGCCAGTAAAGCAAGTAGTACTATTACTGCCTTTT
>CAZRYA010000008.1:0-5916 GCA_964604235.1 uncultured Tissierellaceae bacterium
GTCTTCAACCTACTGAAAATATTCAGATGGGAAAAGATGGATGGAAGGGACCAGCCACAACATCTTTTCCCATCTGAATATTTTCAGTAGGTTGAAGACCCATCCTTATAACATTTATACCATGCTTATTGTATTCTATTAAAATATCACTACATATGTCCACAGCTTCTTCTAGGGACAAGGGAATATACTTGGATTGCAGGTACTCCTTTTCCATAAAGGTATCTCTTATCACTAGAGTAGGATAAACCCTAACACAATAAGGATCCATCTCTATAAACTTTTTCGCAGTTTCCAGTGACTTTGCCCTTGTATCTCCTGGAAGCCCTACCATCATTTGGAGACCTAAGTTAATACCATGGTCTTTTATCAAACTAGCAGCTTCATATACTTGGGGAACATTATGGCCTCTACCACTTAAATAAAGTACATCTTCAAATAGCGATTGTACTCCTAGCTCTATAGTATCTACACCATATCTTTCTAAATTATTTAGAATATCTTCATCTATGGCATCTGGCCTTGTAGACATTCTTATATAGTCTATTTTACCTAAATCTTTATATTTTTTAGCCACAGCCAGTAGCTCATTTTGCTTATTAATTTCTATAGCAGTAAAACTACCTCCAAAAAAGGCTATTTCAATAGTTGCTCCTTCTTTAAAAGTAGATAAATGGTCCTCTATTATTTTTTCTACGTCATCTCCATCTACATCAGTACTAAGTCCAGTTATCCTTCTTTGGTTGCAAAAAACGCAATCATGAGGACATCCTAAATGTGGTACAAATACTGGAATT
The DNA here is from genome assembly GCA_964604235.1 of uncultured Tissierellaceae bacterium. GTDB lineage: Bacteria > Bacillota > Clostridia > Tissierellales > Tissierellaceae > CAZRYA01. The sequence continues at coordinate 798 of CAZRYA010000008.1, forward strand.
ATATAATACTTACTCATTTCATTCCTCCATAATCTTAAGTGCTTCCTTAGCAGCTAATTGCTCTGCTTCTTTTTTATTTTTACCTGATCCCCTACCTGCTATCTGGTCATTTACATAAACACCAATATAAAATATCTTATTGTGGTCAGGCCCTGTTTCTTTTATAGTCTTATACTCTATTTTCACACCATTGTCTTTTTGTAATTTCTCTTGAAGGTCAGTCTTATAATCAATAAATAAGTTTCCCTTGGTAACTGCAAAAACCATGTCTTTTTCAAAGCCATTTGTTAAAAGGTCATTTGTCTTATCAAAGTCACTATCTATATAAACAGCACCCGTTAAAGCTTCAATAGCATCTGCCAATATAGAGTCCCTATATCTTCCTCCTGTTGCCTCTTCACCCTTGCCCAACCTTAAATACTTGCCTAGATTTATTTTTCTAGCAGCGAAGGCCAGTGAAGATTCACATACTACTGATGCCCTTATCTTTGTTAAATCACCTTCTGGTAATTCTGGATACTTTTTATACAAATACTGACTAACTATTAAGCTCAATATACTGTCCCCTAAAAATTCTAATCTTTCATTGTTTTCTATTGGTTTCATCTTATGCTCATTGGCATAAGAACTATGTGTTAGTGCCTGTATAAGCAAATTTACATTTTTAAACCTATACCCTAAGCTCCTTTGAAGCTCACGTAAATACAGGTTTTTTCTATATCTCATTCCAAAGCCCCCTTTTTTAGCAAAAAATAGGGATTATAATCCCTATTTATTCACCCTCAACCATAGACCTAATATAATCTACAGCATCTCCTATTGTTTTTATAGATTCAACATCCTCGTCTTCTACTTCTAAACCAAATTCATCCTCAAATGCCATTACAAGACCTACTAAATCTAAAGAGTCTGCATTTAATGTGTCTTTAAAAGAAGTATCTAAATCCAACTCACCTTCTTCTACATTAAACTGAACTGCTACAATTTCTTTTACTTTTTCTAAAATCATTTCCATTCCTCCACAAAATTCAACTAATATTTTTTTCTATTATATTTATAACATCTTTCTGAACAAATCTAACCAATTGGCCTATACCATTCTTAATGGCGAAAGCATCTGAACTTCCATGAGCCTTCACAATAGGTTTTTTTGTTCCCAATAATGGAGCACCGCCATATTCTCTATAATCCATATGGGCCTTTAATCCTTTCAACTCCTTCATCAATAAAGAAGCTGCAAACTTGGTCCTCATATTTTTGCTAAACTCATCTTTTAACATGGATAAAATAGATATGGCCATTCCTTCCGTTAGTTTAAGTGCTATATTTCCTACAAAACCATCACACACTAAAATATCCACTTGCCCTTTTGGAAGATCCCTTGCTTCAACATTACCTATAAAATTTAAGTCAGAAGCCTCTAATAATTTATAGGCATCTTTAGTAAGTGAGTTTCCCTTACCTTCTTCTGACCCTATATTGATAATACCCACAGTTGGGTTATCTTTACCAATTACTTGACTCATATATATAGATCCCATTTCAGCAAATTGTAATAAGTACTCAGGTTTACAATCCACATTAGCACCTCCATCTACAAGTAAAGAAAATCCACTTAATGTAGGATATAAAACAGACAAGGCTGCCCTATCTATCCCGTCAATTCTCTTTACAATAAATAGACCTGATGCAAGTAATGCTCCTGTACTACCAGATGAAATCATTCCATCTCCCCTGCCTTCTGATAAGGCCTTGGCTGCAAGAACCATAGAAGAATCTTTCTTCCTTCTTATGGCTATAGCTGGGTCTTCGTCATTTTCAATGACTTGACTAGATTCTATTATCTCTAGCTTATCCTTATTATAATCTAACTCACTTAACTCTTCATTTATTTGATCTAGGTCTCCTACTAAAATTAGATTTATGTCATATTCTTTCATAGCATCTATACTACCTCTTACTACTTCTTTAGGTCCATGGTCATTTCCCATAGTATCTACAATTATATTCATACGCACCTCCTAATGAAAATTATTCCATTGATATTTAATATATATTAGACATGTTAAAAAATCAATCTAAAATTAAAAAAAGATAGTGTTTTCACTATCTTTTTTTACTATTCTACTGTTATAACTTCTCTATTTTTATAATATCCACATGATTTACATACTCTATGTGGTAATTTAATTTCATGACATTGTGGACACTCTGCCATATTAGCTTTTCTTAAAGTATAAGATGAAGCTCTTCTTTTATTTTTTCTCGTCTTAGACGTTCTTCTCTTAGGTACTGCCATTCAAAACACCTCCTTAATTCTTAGGGAAAAATTGTTTTAATTTTTCAAATCTTGGGTCTATATCTTCATTTACGCAGTCGCATTTACTTTCGTTTAAATTAACTCCGCAAGAAATACAAATCCCTTTACAGCCATCTTCACATAAAACCTTCATCGGTAGAGAAACTATTACTTGACTTAATATATATTTATTCAAATCAAGCTCTTCTTGATCATAGAATATATACTCTAAATCCTCTTCATCCTCTTCCTTATGATTTTTACTGTCTACAAGCTTTCCTAAAATACGGGTATCAACCTTTTGATTTGTCGGAATCAAGCATCTAGAACAGGGTTCTTCATAGGCATAACTAATTTTTAAATCCAATAACTTCATATTATCGGCCTTAAAAATAATACCATTATAAGTAATGGGATAAATCATATTTTGATTTTCTAATTCAACACTCTCTTCCACAATTCCATCTAGTTGAATTAGGTCTTCTATGCCATTGAGAAAGCCTGATAGGTTTATTTTCATATTTTTCACCTCTTAAACTAACAAGCAATATTATATAAAGGAGGCGGCAATTTGTCAAGAATTATATTATTTAGAAACAAGTTCTAAAGTATCTTTCGCAATCATTAATTCTTCATTAGTTGGGATTACCAGTACTTTAATTTTACTGTCCTTTGTACTAACAACTACTTCTTCTCCTCTAGCATCTTTGTTAACCTCTGTATCTAAGTCTATGCCTAATACATTTAATGAGTTACAAACTTTTTCTCTAATATATCCTGAATTTTCACCAATTCCTGCTGTAAACACTAATGCATCTAATTCATTCATGTTGGCCATATAAGCTCCAATATATTTTTTAACATCATTAACAAATATATTTAAAGCTAAAGCCGCTCTCTTATTTCCATCTTCTGCAGCTAACTCTAAATCTCTAAAGTCACTGCTTAGGCCTGAAATTCCTAAAACTCCTGATTCCTTGTTTAAAACATTATTAACTTGTTCTAAAGAAAGATTTTCTTTTTCCATTAAGAAAGGAATTATTGCTGGGTCTATATCTCCTGACCTAGTTCCCATTGGAAGTCCTGCTAATGGAGTGAATCCCATACTTGTATTTTTAGATTTTCCATTTTCAATTCCACAAATACTTGAACCATTTCCTAAGTGACAGTTAACGATATTTAAATCATCAATGTTCTTATTTAATAATTCAGCTGCTCTCTCAGCAACATACTTGTGTGAAGTACCATGGAAACCATATCTTCTTATTTTATGCTCTGTATAGTAATCATATGGTATTGCATATATATAACTTTCTTCTGGCATTGTTTGATGGAAAGCTGTATCAAATACTGCTACCATTGGAGTCGTTGGCATTAACTCTCTACAAGCCTCAATTCCCATTATATTTGGTGGGTTATGAAGTGGGGCTAATTCTATACAATCTTCTATAGCTTTCATTACTTCCCCATCTATTATTACTGATGAAGAGAATTTTTCTCCACCATGAACAACCCTATGTCCCACTGCTCCTATTTCATCCATTGAGCTTACTGCTCCGTAGTCTTTATGAGCTACTGCTCCTAACACAAGCTCTAAAGCCCTCTTGTGGTCTTTCATTGGTTCTTCTATTAAAACTCTTTCTTTTCCTGTAGTATCATGTTTTATTCTAGAACCATCCATTCCTATTCTCTCTACTAAGCCCTTTGTTAAAACCTCTTCACCATTCATATCTATTAATTGATATTTTAAAGATGAACTACCACAGTTAATTACTAGTATTTTCATACTTTCCCTCCTATAAAATAATTTGTCTATGTTAATAATATTACATTTATATTAAAAAATCAATATGATATAATTAAAAGAAATATAAATTAGGAGGTAATTATGTCAGTATTAGGACTGATTGTTGAGTACAATCCCTTTCATTTAGGTCACAAATATCATCTAGAAACTGCAAAAAAAATGACAAACTCAAAGTATTCTGTTGCCATAATGAGTGGTTCTTTTGTTCAAAGAGGTGAACCTGCCATAATAGACAAGTGGTCTAGGGCTCAAATGGCTGTAGATAATGGGGTAGATTTAGTAATAGAGTTACCCTATATCTATGCTAACAAAACTGCTGAACTTTTCGCCCTTGGGGCTATTAAGACCCTTAACTCTCTTAATATAGTTGACTATTTAGTCTTTGGTTCTGAACTGGGAAATATAGATCCATTAAGCCATATAGCTCAAGTGATTCTAAGTCAACCACCTAAATACAAGTCCACACTTCAAAATAAGTTAAAAGAAGGTCTGTCTTTCCCAAAATCAAGAGAAATTGCCCTTACGGATTATTTTTCTTATGACTTAGAAATAGATGTGAATATTGGCCAAGTCCTAAATTCATCTAACAATATTTTGGCAATAGAATATCTAAAGGCCTTAGAGTCTACAGGGTCAAAAATAAATCCCCTAACCTTAACTAGGATAGGGTCTGCCTATAACGACTCCAGAACGGATACAAGTATTTTAAGCGCAACTGCTATTAGGAAGTTATTAGTTGATAAAGATTACAATAAATTAAAGCTGGCACTTCCACCAGCAAGTTTTGAAATATTAAAAGAGAGTTCTTTTTTAAATACATTGGAAGACTACAAAAATATACTCTTCTTTCTCCTTAGAACTAAGGGGCCTGATTACTTTAAGGCCTTTATAGATATGGAAAATGGCTTAGAGAATAGGCTTGTGCAAAAATCATTAGAGACAGGCTCAATCAGCCAATTAGTCAATAGCGTTTCTGGAAAAAGACATTCTAAAACTAGGATCCAAAGAATATT
>CAZRYA010000008.1:5926-16259 GCA_964604235.1 uncultured Tissierellaceae bacterium
ATGAATTTAATTACCTATCTATAGATGAAATCAAAAATATAGACCTACCCTACGCACGACTACTTGCTTTCAATCAAAATGGTCAGAAATTATTAAGACAAATAAAAGCAAATTCCGAAATAGATCTTATCACAAATTTTCAAAACTACTATAAAACAAGCTCTGGACTTAATAGAAAAATATTAGATACAGAAATAAAAGCCACTAATATTTTTTACATGACTTCCAAGGATTTAAATAATTACAACTTAGACTTCTACAAAAAACCCTATATAAAAAAGAAGTAGAATATTCTACTTCTTTAATTATCATTTCCTAATTCTTTTCTATTTTCCATTATCTCTTCCATTAGTTCCCTTAGGCTTTCTTGAGCTTCAAAAAGCAAACTATCTGCATACTCTAATGCGCCTAATCTAATTTCCTTAGCACTGTCTTGAGCTGCTTCAACTATTTCATCAGCCTTTCTATTGGCCTTTTTCATAATCTCATTGTCTTCAACTAAGGCTTTCATCTTAGCTTCCACATCATTCCTTAAGGCTTCAGCATCTTCCTCTGCCTCAGTTAATATCCTTTGTCTTTCATCTTTTATCCAAGCTGCTTGTTTTATCTCATCTGGTAATTTTATCCTAATATCTCTTATTATCTCTAAGATTTCCTCTTGTTCAACCATAACCTTGCTTGAAAAAGGTAAAGATGAACCTGCTTCAATTATGTCTTCTATTTCATCTATTAATTGTAAAACATCCATCTATAGTCCTCCTTGTATTTTCTTCTTCATCGCTTCCTCTACAAATTTAGGCACAAAACATGAGATGTCTCCTCCAAAAGATGCTACTTCCCTTACTATACTTGAGCTTAAATAAGCATGTTCATTACTTGACACCATAAAAAAAGTTTCTATTTTATCGCTAAGTTTCTTATTGACTAAGGCCATTTGCATTTCATATTCAAAATCAGATACGGCTCTTAGCCCCCTTATCATAGTGTAACAATCTTTTTTTACTGTATAGTCTACTAAAAGACCTTGAAAGCTATCTATTTCTACATTTGGAATATGTTTTGTTGCTTTTTCTAGCATTTGTATTTTTTCTTCCAAAGTAAAAAAACTGGTTTTAGATTTATTTTCTAGTATGGCTACGACTAAATGATCCACCTTTTCAGCTGCCCTTTCTATAATATCTAAATGCCCATAAGTTACAGGATCAAAACTTCCTGGATAAATTGCTCTCATAATATTCCTCCAATATACTTAATTATAAAAAGAAAGGGTTTTCTTTCCATATTTTTTCTTTTTATATTCTTCTAACTTCCCTACTGTAGAATTTATTTCTACCTTGGTTAAATGTTCAACTATGATTATACCTTCTTCTTTCAAAATATTAGCCTCAGAAATTTTATTCATAGTATCATAAATCAATTCCACTTGTTCATATGGGGGGTCTATGTAAATATAGTCAAATTTTAACTTTGAGCATACTTGTAAAAAATCCTCTATATTTGAATTTAAAACCTTGGCCCTATCTTCAAACGCGGTTATTTTTAAGTTTTCATTAATGGTCCTAATACTATCTCTAGACCTATCAATAAAATAGCAACAAGATGCCCCGCGGCTTAAAAATTCAATACCTATAGCTCCGCTTCCTGCAAAGCAATCTAGGACTGTAGAATCTTCATCTATCTTATATAAAATATTAAATAAGGATTCCTTAACCCTATCTTCTGTAGGTCTTGTCTCTAAGCCCAAAGGACTAATTAGTTTCTTCCCCCTTCTACTACCTGATATAACTCTCAAAATTAATCCTCCTTATGACTTTAGTATTATTTTACCATAAATTAATATTAATTAAACATTTAATTATAACTTAAATTAGATTCCATCCTAGAAATATTCTTAGAGACACTTATATACAATAAGCTTTCCCCATATTCTTCCAGCCCATTAGCAGTCTTTAAAATTTCCTTGCTATCTAATTCAGCATATTTTAATATATTTATATCTCTAGCCAGATTGGCAACCTTAAATTCAGGCAAACCATGTTGCCTGGTTCCGAAAAACTCCCCTGGCCCTCTTAATTCCAAATCTTTTTCTGCAATTTTAAAACCATCTTCACTGGCCTGCATTATCCTCATACGCTCTCTTGCAATTTCATTACTGCTATTATTTATAAGGACACAATAAGACTTATGTTCCCCCCTGCCTACCCTACCACGTAATTGATGGAGTTGGGCAAGTCCAAATCTTTCTGCATTATAGACTACCATTAAATTAGAATTTGGAACATTTACTCCTACCTCAATTACAGTGGTAGATACTAAGACATCCAGTCTTCCCTCTTTAAACTCTTCCATAATAGCATCCTTTTCCTTAGCTTTCATCCTTCCATGAAGCAAGGCAATTTTAAAATCTTTTAAATCGCCACTGACCAAGGATTCATAAATCTCCTCAGCAGACTCCAAGTCTAAACTTTCATTTTCCTCAATTAAAGGTGATACTATATATGCCTGCCTTCCTTCTAGGATATTTTTTTCAATAAATTTATGGACTCTGGGAATCATATCCATACCTACTGCAAAGGTATCTATTTTTTGTCTACCTGGCGGCAATTCATCTATTATAGAAATATCTAAGTCCCCATAAAATATAAGGGCTAAAGTTCTTGGAATTGGTGTTGCTGTCATTACTAATACATCAACTGACCTACCTTTATTGGTTAAACTTTCCCTTTGCTTAACCCCAAACCTATGTTGTTCATCAGTTATGGCAAGACCTAAGTTTTTAAAGTTTACTCCTTCTTGTATAATTGCATGGGTTCCAACTACTATATCTACTTGTCCATTCTCTAAGCCCTCTAAAATTTCCAACTTTTCACTTTCCTTTAAACTTCCAACTAAAAGCCTTATATTTATTCCCTCTGGAGTCAATAATTCATTTAAAGATTGAAAGTGCTGCCTGGCCAGAATTTCCGTTGGAGCCATCATACTAGCTTGATACTTAGCCTTAACAGCTTTAAGCAAGGCAACTATTGCCACTATTGTCTTTCCAGACCCTACATCCCCTTGGACCAGCCTGGCCATCTTCTTATCACTTTCCATGTCTGCTTTAATTTCACCAATCACCCTTAGTTGTGCATTGGTCAATTTGTAAGGTAGCTTATCAATAAAGTCTTTTATAAAGTCTTCTTTAGGGTAGACTATCCCACCCTGAACTGATAAATCTCTATTTCTAATTAAACCTAGGCTAAGTTGTAAAACCAATAGTTCTTCATAGGCTAAAGTTGCCCTTGCCCTTTCAAACTCCTTATAGTCTTCTGGAAAATGTATCTTCTTCAAGGCATCCTTCCTAGTCATCAAATTGTATTTTCTAATCAAATCCTCCGGTATAAGATCTTCAATATATTGGCTATAATCCTTGTAGGCAGTTTCTATTATCCGTCTGACTTCCTTATTGCTTATTCCTTCAGTTAGTGGGTAAATAGGGACTATCCTTCCTACTTCGTTATATTTTTCAATTGGTTCAAATACGGGACTACTTACTTGAACTTCCATAGAGCTTCTATTTACCTTACCATTTACTGCATACTCCCTTCCAACTAACAAGTTATTCTTCTGGAAATTTTGATTAAAAAATACTAGGTAGCCTACACTACTTTCATCTTCAACAGGAACCTTTAGAATTGACAAGTTCCTTCTAATATTACTAACCCTTCCTGGTCCAATTACCCTTAGTTTAAAACTTTCTTTCTGACCATTTTTACCATCTCTCAGATTAGTAAAAACGCTTCTGTCTTCATAGTCTCTAGGAATATAATACAAAAGATCTAATATAGTATATATCTTTAATTTATTAAGTTTCTTAGCCTTAGCTGGTCCTACTCCTTTTATGTACTGGATACTATTATCAAGACTCATATATACCTCCTAAAAATAATAATCCCACAAGTGTGGGATTATTCAACTGAAAATATATAATAATACAATGGTTGTCCACCATATACTAATTCTATATCTATATCATCATATTTTTCTTCTATTCTACTAGCAAATTCCTCTGCCTTAGTCTCCTCTAAATCTTCCCCATATAAAATGGTCACTAAAGAAGTATCTTCATCTATCATCCTATCTAATAATTCCTCTGCTACTTGGACTAAATCTTTTCCATTAGCCACGATTTCCTTGCCAAAAATACCTAGGACATCATCTTTGTTTAAGACTTTTCCATCTATTTCAGTATCCCTTACAGAAAAAGTAACCTCTCCAGTCTTTACAGACCTAATGCCCTCATTCATAGCTTTTTCGTTATCTGACCAAGTTAGTTCTTCATCAAAGTTTAAAACTGCTGATATCCCTTCTGGTATTGTCTTCGTAGGTACAACTACTACATTTCTATCACTTAATTCCTTAGCCTGTTCAGCTGCTAGAATTATATTGCTATTATTAGGAAGAACAAATACATTTCTTCCACTAGTCCTATTTATAGCTGCTAAAATATCTTCTGTACTAGGGTTCATAGTTTGACCACCTGAAACTAAAACATCTACATTTAAACCCTTAAATACATCGTCAATTCCCTCTCCTATAGAAATAGCTACAAATGCATTTTCCTTATCCACTTGAGACTTTTCAGATTTTTTTTCAGCCACTCTCTCATACTGCATTCTCATATTGTCTATTTTTATATCCGTAAGTGCACCTGTTTTTAATGCCCTTTCCAAGGCAAGACCTGGATTATTAGTGTGGACATGGACTTTTATTATTCCTTCACCGCCAACTACCATTAGAGAATCTCCCCTAACCGATAGGTCTCTTCTAAGCTCATCTATATCTTTTGAGTCGGTTTTTATCATAAACTCAGTACAATAACCATACTTTATATCCTCTGGTTTTAAATCCTTATGTTCAACCACATCTTGATATCTTTGTTCTTCATCTACAAAGGGTTCAATTATATACTCCTCTTGGCCCGAAAGACTATTGTAGGCTCCTTTTATGATATACATAAGTCCCTTTCCACCTGCATCTACTACTCCTGCTTGTTTTAAAACAGGTAATAAATCTGGAGTTTTAGAAAGTGAAAGGTCTCCATATTCTATAAGAGCCTTTAAAAATTCTAAGATATCGCTATAGTTCTTATAATTTTCCATAGCAAATTCTCCACATTCACGTGCAACTGTAAGAATTGTTCCTTCTGTTGGTTTCATAACAGCCTTATAGGCTGTATCAGCTGCTGATTTAAATCCATTTGCAAGATCTTCAACATTTGCTTCATCCTTATCTGATAGTCCTAAAGCAAAGCCTCTAAACAATTGGGATAATATAACTCCTGAGTTACCACGAGCCCCCATTAAAGATCCTTGAGATGCTCCTAAGGCAATCTTAGAAACACTTTCATCCCCTGTTGCTAAACCTTGTTTTACTGCCGATTTTATTGTCAAAGACATATTTGTACCTGTATCCCCATCGGGAACAGGAAAAACATTTAAGGAGTTTACCTCCTCTTTATTAGCTTCTAGAAGTTGTGCTCCACCATTTAAGGCTCTTTTAAGCATAACTCCGTCTAGAATTTCTATTTTCAATGATAGTACCCCCCTAAACTACTTTTCTACACGTATGCCTTCTACATGTACGTTTATTTTTTCTACTTCTATGCCTGTTAAATTTTCAACATTGAATTTAACTCTATCTATTATATTTTCTGCTACAACAGATATCCTAACTCCATATTCCAATATAACGTGTAAATCTATGGTTATTCCAGTTTCTTTTGACTGAACTTTTATCCCTCTTGATAAATGATCCCATTTTAATAGCTCAAATAAACCATCAGTTGCATTTTTAGAAGCCATTCCAACTATCCCATAAGATTCCATCGCAGAAATTCCAGCAAGGGTTGCAATAACATTATCTTCAACATTTATATATCCATACTCAGTTTTACTTCTAGCTGGCATAACTATTCGCCTCCTCTTTTAAATATCCATAACCTACTTTAATATATTTTACATCAATTCATCCAATACTTCAACTAATACTATATTTATATATAACCAACATATGGCTAGCTTAATCATTAAAAATATTACTATTGATATTATGTCTTTAATTCTGTATAATTAGGTGACATAGTACTTGCATTCTTATAGTTTTTTATGTTAGAATATAATGTGTTATTGTAGAAATATAATTATTTTATATTTGTCAGGAATTGTTAAGGAGGTGTTTTTCATGGCAAAAGTATGTGATGTTTGTGGTAAAGGAAAAGTATTTGGTCACAAAGTTACTTTCTCAAATAAGAAAAATCAAAAAAGCTGGTCACCTAATCTAAGAAAAGTAAAGGCTATCGTTAATGGTTCTCCAAAGAGAATTCAAGCTTGTACTAGATGTCTAAGGTCCGGATATGTTGAAAGAGCATTATAATCTCTTAAAACACTTTGACCAATAGACAAGACTTCCAAGTAATATTGCAAGTCTTGTTTTTTTATTCTCTAAATAAGAATTTTACTTAGTTGTTTAAACTTTTGTAAATAAAATAAAGGGGTATTTCTAAAGAAATACCCCTTTATTTTAGTCATTCGACCTTATAACTAAAACTTCACCCTTATGAACTACTATCTTACCCCTTACTTCCTTTAACTCATTGCTAATCCCAATTGTACTGGCGAAATCTATTTCATACTTATCCAAAGGATACTCCATTCCAATCAAACTAACCACTGCTCCATCTTCACTTATAGGTATGACCGATATATACTTAAAATTATTTTTCTCTACATGTAAAACATCCTTAGTATATGTAATCATATTTGTATCATCTAAAATATTACATATTATTCCCTTAGAATATAGGTTTTTAAGCAAAAATATATTGGCAATTGTATGGTCCATCCTGGTTCCAGTTCCACCTAGTATAGTTATATTATCACAGGCCCTGGCTACTAAATAATTTATTCCTAACTCCATATCTGTAAAATCTTTTCTTGATGGAAATTTTTCAACTGGTATTGAATTTTTTTCTATATAGGTTTTTCCTTCATCTGTTATAGAATCAAAATCTCCTATGGCTAAATCAGGTATAATTCCTAAATGCTTAGACTTATTTACTCCACCATCTACAGCTAAAATTAGGTCAAAATCTTCTAAATTAAAACTTATATTTTCAATATTAATTATATTACCACTTGCAATTATTAGACCCTTCATAATTTACTTTTCCATTCTACTTATAGGTTTCCAAATTAAAGTCAAAATAACTAAACTTATTATTAGTTCTGGTCCTAGATAAGTTAACTGGTAAGTTGCTGAAGCAATCCAAGTTACAACTTTTCCACTTATATCCCTACCAAATAAAACCATTTCAGTAGGCAATGTGTCTCCCCAAAATACAACTCCTGCCATTAAATGGCATATATACCTTACTACAACTGCTAGTATTGTACCAATCCAAACCTTTGTCATAGACAGATCTTTCATATTTGAATTTATACTAGAAAATATACCTGCAAGTCCTATCGATCCAAAAGCCAAAGGATACTCTAATATTACTTGTGGAATACTTAAAAACCATCCACCTGTAGCAAAGTCAAGTCCTCCAAAAAGCATACCCACTAGTATTCCTGGACCTGCTCCCCATCTCATCCCATACAGGATTATAGGCACCATACTTCCTGCTGTAACAGATCCTCCATTTGGTACTGGACTAAATTTAATCTTACTTAAAACAAAGGCTAAAGCAAGCATTATACCACCTTCAACCATCATCTTCGTGTTCCATTTTTTCATTTTTTCCCTCCTCAAAAATAAAAAATGCCATTACAATAGGTAATGGCATAAGATAACAATGCACACTTCCCTACGCTAGCGTTACCTAGTTCAGGTTAAGGGTCTGAATTTCTTCACTCTCAGCATAATTGCTCCCCTAGTGTAATAATATTAATATTATCTTTATTATAACATATAAACTACATATTACAAATTTTTAAATTCCTTAGTCCTAAGCTCTGGATTTTTATGGCCAAATATATCAGAACCTACAACTACTACATCGGCCCCTTTATCTAATATACCTTTAACATTATCCAGTTTAACTCCACCATCTACTTGGATTAAAATATCCCTTCCAGTTTCTTCTATCATGGCCCTTAAACTTTGAATTTTTTCATCCATAGCCTCTATATAGGACTGGCCCCCAAAACCAGGGTTAACACTCATAATTAGCACCATATCTAAATCCTCTAAGACATACTTTAAACTGTCTAAAGAAGTGGCTGGATTTAAAGAAACTCCTGCCTTTATCCCATGAGATTTGATTTCTTGAATAGTTCTGTGTAGATGGACTGTAGCCTCTTGATGGACAGTTATTATATCTGCACCAGCATCTACAAAATTTTTGATGTATCTTTCTGGCTTATCTATCATAAGATGGACATCAAAAACTAAATCCGTAAGCTTTCTAATAGACTTTATAAAGGCTGGTCCAAAAGTTATATTAGGAACAAAATTTCCATCCATAACATCTAAGTGAATGTAATCAGCCCCTCCCCTTTCTATTTGTTCAATGGCAGTTTTTATATCTGAAAAATCTGCAGATAAAACTGATGGTGATAATATCATAATTTAAAACCTCTTTCTATTCTTTATTTCATTTACAAAAGATATATAATTTGCATATCTGTTCCTATCTATACTGGAAGCTTCAACTCTATCTTTTACATTACAACTAGGTTCATTTATATGGATGCAAGAAATAAATTTACATTTTTCTCTGGCCTCTTTTATTTCCCTAAAATATTCCTGAACATCTTGTTCTCCTTCTATAAAGTCTAAATTTAAAGAGCTAAATCCTGGTGAATCAAGAACATAGGTAGTATCATCTAAATCTATTAATTCAGTATGCCTAGTTGTATGCTTACCTCTTTTAGTTTTACTACTAATATCCCCCGTTTCAAACTTCATTCTAGGATCTAGTGTATTTAGTAGGGTTGACTTTCCAACTCCTGAAGGTCCTGCAAAAACTGTCATATTACCTTCTAAGCTATCTCTTAACTGGTCAAGCCCTTCCCCACTTGTCCAACTTGTTAAAATAACCCTATAGCCTATATTTTCATAAACTTCTTTTATGGATAGAGCCTTATCCCTATCTAGGTCAATCTTATTTAAAACTAGGACTATCTCTATTTCTTCTGACTCAGCCAACATAATAAACTTATCTAAGAGCCATAGGTTTATATCTGGATCATTTACACTCATAACTATTAGTACTTGAGTTACATTGGCTACAGAAGGTCTAACTAGCTCAGACCTTCTTGGAAGTATTTCCTCCACATAACCAGAACCATCTTCCTTGCTAATCCTAATCTTAACCCTATCTCCTACTAGGGGGGTTATATTATTTTCTCTGAAATTTCCCTTTGCCCTGCTTTCAATAATACCTTCTTCAGTCTTTACATAATAAAATCCACCAATACCCTTTACTATTATTCCCTCTAGCATATTTCCTCCTAATTAGGTTTAACTACAGACTTTTGTAGTATATCATTAAAGTAAATATCGAACTTAGCCCCTGTCTTACCTGATAGATTTATAGGTATATCAGTCTCTGAGCTATTATGGCTACTATCATATACAACTTTAGCCTCTCCATCTTGGGTTCTTACAACTTTTAAATGAACTGTTTCAGTATCTGCTCCTTTAAAAGATGTTAGAGTAATATTAAATGGACTTTCTGAACCAGTGTTTTCTTCTGGTTTTGGGTCAGGTTCATTTTGGTCCTCTTTTTTCTCTTCCTTTCCCTTACTGGTAGTCAAGTCAACTGAAGTTTTCTTTTGTATTGAGTTACCTGGGTCTATACTTTGCCAGATAACGGTTCCCTTAGGACTTTCACTTTCTTCTTCTTTCACAGATCCTAAAACCAAACCATTTTTCTCTATAATTGCCTTAGCCCCATTTAAATTGTTTCCAACTAGTTTTGGCATTGTAATTTCTTCAGTATCATTACCTGAACTTACAACTAGGTCCATAGTCATTCCTGGCGTAACATCTGAGAATTTAGGTATGCTTTGACCCATAATCTTACCTTTTTCTATATAGACTGAAGTCTCTTCTTTTACTTCTCCTACAGATATATCTTTTTCTCTTAATTTAGACTTGGCTTCTTCTAGGTCTAAACCTAATAAGTCTGGAACCAGCTCATCTTTATCTTCACTTTCTTCTTTTCCAGAGCTAACCTTGACCTTTATAGGGTAACCCTTCTTTACCTTGGAGCCCTCTTCCATGTCTTGGAATATTATTATACCCTCATCATATTCATCACTTGATTCCCTAGCTAAAACACCAAATT
>CAZRYA010000008.1:16269-20693 GCA_964604235.1 uncultured Tissierellaceae bacterium
TTCTTTAGTTTCAATTAATTCTTTAGCTTCATCTTCTTTCATTCCAACTAATTTCGGAACCTCTATTTCAACAGTGTTTCGCATCTTACCAAACTTATACTTTCCATAGAAGAAACCTGAAGTCAGTAAAAGTGCAAGTAAAATCCCAAAGGCTATTCCTTTAAATCCTCCATCAGATTTTTTACTTTTCTTTTTCTTAGGTTTTCTTGGCATTTCGTCCTCCTCTATATCTACTGTTGGTATTAACCTTGTATATTCGTCTTCATCTTCTAACCTGTCCTTTGACTTACCACTACTTGGATAGTAGCTGACTTCTTCTCTATTTTGTAGTTTTTTCAAATCAGAAATCATAATGTCAATTGATTGGTACCTATCTGCTTGTCTCTTTTGTACAGCTTTTAAAATTACATCTTCCAAGCCCTTTGGAATTGTATAGTCTAAGTCCCTTGGAGGAACTATATCTTCCTGGACATGCTTAAGGGCTACTGTAATTGGACTGTCTCCCTTATAGGGTAACTCTCCAGTAATCATTTCGTACATTACAATACCCAGTGAATAAATATCAGATTTCTCATCTGTATATCCACCTCTGGCTTGTTCAGGCGAAAAATAATGAACTGAACCTAGGACATCAGAAGTTGCTGTAACAGTTGCACTTGTTGCTGCTCTTGCTATACCAAAATCTGTAACCTTAACCCTATGGTCATTTGTTATCATTATATTTTGTGGCTTTATGTCTCTATGAACTATATTGTTTTTATGGGCATCTTCCAAGGCACTTCCAATTTGTAAACTATAATTTAAAGTTTCATCTACAGAAAGTTTACCCTTTTCTCTTATTATATCCTTGAGAGTCTTTCCATTTATATACTCCATAACAATATAATGAATATTCCTATCCCCATCTTTCTCCACACCAACATCATATACATTTACAATATTAGGGTGTGATAGACTTGCTGCTGCTTGAGATTCTCTCCTAAATTTGCTGACAAATTCTTCATCATCTGCAAACTCATCCTTTAAAACTTTAATAGCAACAAACCTATCTAGAAGTTGACATCTTCCCTTGTAAACAGTTGCCATTCCGCCACCGCCAACAACTTCTAAAACTTCATATCTATTTCCTAAAAGTTTTCCTATCATATTTTCACCTCATTGATCATTTTCATGGCAACAATAGTTATATTATCCTTTCCACCTCTATTATTGGCCATGTTTATTAATATATTACATGAATTTTCCATGCTATAATTATTCTTAAATACACTTAATATATCTTCTTCCTCAACCATATTTGTCAAACCATCACTACATAATAAAATTATATCATCTTTTCCTATATTTTCCCAATATAAGTCTACTTCTAATATGCTACTAGTTCCAACAGCTCTGGTTATAACGTTTTTCTTGGGATGATTTTTGGCTTCTTCCCTAGTAATAGAACCTGACTTTATAAGTTCATTTACATAAGAGTGATCCCAAGTAATTTGATTCATTTCATTATCTCTAATTATATAGGCCCTACTATCTCCAACGTGTCCTATGTATAGTTTGTCACCTATAATATAGGCTAGAGTTACAGTTGTTCCCATACCTTTTAATTTTTCATTCTTTACAGATTCAAGATATATGTTCGTATTGGCTGATTCAATACTCTCCTTAATAGCCTTACTTATTTCAGATTCATTTTTAAACTGGCCT
Organism: uncultured Tissierellaceae bacterium; assembly: GCA_964604235.1. Classification (GTDB taxonomy): domain Bacteria; phylum Bacillota; class Clostridia; order Tissierellales; family Tissierellaceae; genus CAZRYA01. Next base: position 17,974 of record CAZRYA010000008.1, read on the forward strand.
TCTAATAGTTTATTTGAAATTATTTCCACTGCCATTTTGCTTGCAATTTCTCCTCCATTATGACCACCCATACCATCAGCTACAATACCCAATGTTATTTTGTCATCCAATATAAGATAGTTGTCTTGATTTGTCTCTCTTTTTAATCCTACATCTGATGATGCTCCAATTTTCATCTAATCACCTCTTATTCTATAAAGTCCTCCTCTATAATGGACCTTCTTAGTTGGCCACAGGATGCACTTATATCTCCACCCATTTCCCTCCTAATTGTACTGTTTAAGCCCTTTTTTTCTAAAAGCTTTTTAAACTTTTCCACACTAGTCTTCTCAGGTCTATTTTCTTTAAATTCTTTTATTGGATTTAAAGGAATTAAGTTTACATGGGGATTAAATTTCTTTGATATTCTATAAATTTCTTCTGCATCTTCTAGCCTATCGTTTACTCCTTCAATTAAGGTATACTCCAGTGTAATTCTCCTAGATGTTTTCTTATAATAAAATTCACAAGCCTCCATTAGCTTTTCTAAGTTAAAAGCCTTATTTACAGGCATAATCTCTGTTCTACTACTATTAAATGGAGAATGAAGAGATATTGATAGGGTTATTGGCATATCTCTCTCAGCCAAGTCATAAATCCTAGGAACCAGCCCTGAAGTTGATAAGGTTATACTCCTAAGTGATAAATCATGACCCTTAGGATGAGATATTATGTCAATAAACCTAATTACCTCATCGTAATTATCCAAGGGTTCTCCACTACCCATTAAAACAATATTTGAAATCCTAAGTCCTAGGTCCTTTTCTATCATGTAAATTTGATTTAACATTTCCCCTGAAGTTAAGTTTCTTATTAGGCCTGACTTAGTTGATGCACAAAAGGAACACCCCATCTTACACCCTACTTGGGTTGATATACATATAGATACCCCATGACTGTAAGTCATAGCTACTGATTCAATTATATTTCCATCATTTAATAAAAATAAATATTTTTTAGTCTTATCCACTTTAGAATCAAACCTCTTATAAATTTCTAAAGTGGCTAGAGTAGATGAGTCCTCTATTTTTTTTAATAAATCTTTTTTAAAATTAATATTTTCTATATCTAACCTTTGACTCTTGTTAAAGAAAGTAAATAGTTGCATAGCCCTAAACTTTTGCTCCCCCAATTCTTCAAAAAAGCCTTCCATTTCCTCTAACCTATAACTGTTTAATTCTACTTTTTCCAAATTATCACTCCACACTAATTAATTATCAATATATTATCACTCTTTGACCATTTTTGCTATAAAAAAACCATCTGTCCCATTTACATGGGGGTATAGGTCTAGGTAGCCCTGATTTAAATGGTTTAGCCCATCTTCACTGGCTAATTTTCCACCTATACTTACTAAATTGAAATCTTTATTCTCACTTAAAAACCACTTTATTATATCTATGTTTTCCCTCTTGTCTATGGTACAAGTACTATAGACAAGTTGCCCACCAGACTTTACATACCTGGCCCCATTTTTTAAAATATCTTTTTGGATCTTATTCAACTTAATAATATCAGTTTCCTCTTTATTAAGCTTTATATCTGGTTTCCTCCTCATAATTCCAAGTCCCGAACAAGGTACATCTAGTAGGACTATGTCTCCCAAAGAGTCTAGCTTTTCATTATAAACACTTCCATCATTTTCCCCTAGGACTATATTCTTAATCCCTAACCTATATGCAGTAGACCTGATTAAGTCTAATTTATTACTATGGATATCAAAAGCCAAAATCCTTCCAGTATTATTTAGCCTTTCTCCTATATGGCTTGTCTTACCACCTGGTGCACTACATAAGTCAATTACCGTCATATTGTCTTCTATATCCATTACTTGGGCTACTAGGGAACTACTTTCATCTTGAATTGTAAAAAGACCTTCTTTAAATTCATCTAACTGGGTTATTCTACTTGGATTTTCTATTATAAGTGTATAGTTTGAATATTTCCCCTCACTTACGAGCAAGCCCTTGTCTTCTAGCCTAGCCTTCAGACTCTCCCTATTGGTCTTTAAACTATTTACCCTTATGTTTAATTTAGGCTTAGTATTGTTGTATTGGCAAAATTCCATTGCAAAATCTTCACCATACTGGTTGGCTATATTTTCAACAAGCCAAAGTGGGTGAGATGTTTTTATTGAAATATATTCAAGCTTATTATTTGCACTTATTTTTAAAGCCCCTTCCTTGTCCCTACTAACATTCCTAAGCAAGCCATTTATATAACCTACACTTCCTTTATTGGCATAGGATTTAGCTAGTTCTACTGTTTCATAGATAGAGGCCCTATCTGGAACCTTATCCATAAACAAGAGTTGATAAATCCCCATTCTAAGTAAATTTAATACATTAGGATGTATTTTCTTTAACCTAACCTTACTATTTTTTCTTATTATATAATCGAGATATATCTGATTTTCAATTACACCATAAACAAGTTCTCTTACAAAGTTTTCATCTTTAAAATTTTCCTCTAAGTCTAAATGTTTCTGTATAGATAAATTAGAATAGGCCTTATTTTGATCTATATCTAATAAAATTTCTAAAATTAACTCTCTACTACTTTTCATTTTATCCTCCTAAGTAAAAAGATAGGGAAATTCCCTATCTTCTGTTTCTACTATTATTAGTTACTGCCAATATTCTAAGCAAGTTTCCTATAGCTACTAAACTTGCAGCTACATA
>CAZRYA010000009.1:0-1714 GCA_964604235.1 uncultured Tissierellaceae bacterium
AATTAAATTCCAATATATGATATTATAGATATATGAATATATATGTAAAAGGAGGATGTTTTGGAAGATAAAAATATTATAATAAAAATAAAAAAACTGCTGGCATTAAGTGAGAGTAATAATGAAAATGAATCTAAGCAGGCCATACTAAAAGCCCAAGAATTATTATTAAAACATAAACTTACTTTAAGACAGGTCTTAGATGAAGATGAAGAAAAAGTTGTAGTTGAAAAGACAGAAGTTAAATTTACAAAGGCAAAATGGAAGATAAGACTTGCCAATCTGATTGGAGAAAATTTTTCGTGTTATGTTTATGCTATGACAAATAAGACAAATACAGTTGTATTTTTGGGACTTGAAAAAGATACTAAAATATCCACAATAGTTTTAAATTATGCAATTGAAATTATAGATAAAGAAGTTGGTAAATTAAGGTATAAGTATAGAAAAGACGGCTATTCAACTAAGGGATTAGAAGCAGACTATGCCAGTGGTTTTATCCAAGGCTTAGCTGAGTCTTTGGAAAGGCAGAAGGAAGAAAATCAAGAATGGGCCTTAGTTTTGCAAAAAGATAAAAGAGTGGTAGAGACCTTTGAAAATATAAAGTTTCATAAATGTATAACATTAAATAGTGAGAATAGGTCTTTTACCAATGTACATAAGAAGGGAATCAGAGATGGTTTAAATTTCACAATAAATGACAAATTAATTAGTACAGTTTAATGGAGGAATCAGATGAAAGATTATATAAAGTTTATAGCAGCTATGATTATTTTTGGAAGCATAGGAATTTTTGTAAGATTTGTTCCCATGCCAAGTACAGAAATAGTCTTTGTAAGGACACTAGTAGGTAGTATTTTAATATTTATTCTACTTTTATTAAAAAAAGAAAATTTGGACAAGCTGGCTATAAAGAAAAACTTGCCAATCCTATTTTTATCAGGGGCAACTATGGGCTTAAGTTGGATAGCCCTATTTGAATCTTACAAGTATACGACTATATCAGTTGCAACTCTTTCTTACTATTTGGCACCAGTTTTAGTTTTAATAATGTCTCCACTTGTCCTTAAGGAAAAGCTTACAATAAATAAGCTAATAGGGATAGGGATTTCTATGCTAGGGATGGTTATGGCTAGTGGAGGGAACACAGGAGGTATTGACCCTAAAAAAGGTCTTATATTTGGAATAAGTTCAGGAGTTCTATATGCAGCTCTTATTATACTTAGTAAATTAGTAAAAAACATTTCAGGCTTGTTGTTTACTTTTTTTCAGCTGTTTTTTGCAAGCCTAGTCTTATTTCCATACATTTTATTTACAACCGGTGGGAGGCTTTCCCTACCAAGGGGACAAGGGCTAATAGTTCTTATGGCCATATGTTTTTTGCATACAGCCTTTGCCTGCTATTTGTATTTTTCATCAATGAAGGATTTACCATCTCAAACAGTAGCCCTATATAGTTATATAGATCCACTTACGGCCTTAATTTTATCAGTATTAGTATTAGGTGAATCTATATCCATAATCCAAGTATTAGGGGGTATTTTTATACTGGGTGGAGCTTATTTTGGAGAATTTTATAAGAAAAAATTGAAACAGTAGATTTCTACTGTTTTTTATAATAGAAAAGGGGATATAAATATAATTAGGGGTGATTTTATGAAAAATTCATTTATGACAAGTAGTGAAAAGAAATCATGTCATAGGATAATTCATA
>CAZRYA010000009.1:1724-2074 GCA_964604235.1 uncultured Tissierellaceae bacterium
GGAGTTGGAGCTGGTCTAGCCCAATTACCAGGGACTGATAATGCTGCAATAGTACCAATCCAATTGGCAATGATAATAGCTCTTGGAAGGGTTTTTGACATGGAGATAACTAAGAGTTCAGCAGAAGCAACTCTAGCAACAGCAGCAGCAACAGTTGTAGGTCGAGGAATTTCTCAAGCCTTAGTTGGATGGATTCCAGGAGTTGGTAATGTTATAAATGCAACGACAGCAGCGACTATAACAGAGGGAATAGGTTGGATGATAGCTAATAATTTCGCTGATGCGAAATACAAGAAATTATATGGAGAGACTATTAAAGATGAAAAAACTAATAAAGAGGGTTAGGACTA
>CAZRYA010000009.1:2084-10883 GCA_964604235.1 uncultured Tissierellaceae bacterium
ATAGATGAGTTTGATGTAGAACTTTTTAACAAGCTAGGTATAGGAGTGGAGATTCAAGATTTTACAGAACCTAATTTTACAGGACAGGAGATTAAAGAAATCGTAGATGGCTATAAAGAAAAATTTAAAGGCTTTTCAAATTTAAAATCTCTCCATGGACCTTTTCTAGACTTAAAACCGGCCAGTCCAGACTTGGAAATTAGGAGGGCCAGCATAGAAAAATATGATAGGACTATGGAAATTGCAAAGGTTTTAGACTTAGACTATGTAATATTTCATAGTCAAGTAAATCCACAATTAAATGATTCTATAATTATAGAATACAATACAAGAGAAAATAAAAAATTCTTCAGTGATTTTATGAAAAGGCATAAGGACTTTAAAGGAAGGATTTTAATAGAGAATATTTTTGAAGAAAATCCTAGGGATTTTCTTCACTTCTTCCAGGGAATTGAAGTAGAAAATATGGGAATAATTTTAGACATAGGCCACAGTAATTTAACTAACTATTCCTTAGATGAATGGATTGAGACCTTGACTACTAAGATAGAGTATATGCACATTCATCAAAATGATGGCAAGACAGACCAGCATCAGGCAATTTCTAAAGAAAATGTAGGTATTTTATATAGGATATTAGACAGACAAGCTATAAGCCCTGTACTGGCTTTAGAATATAATACTGATGATTTAGAATTGGAAATAAATAAATTTAGATAAAAAATTTTATATTTTACTAAAGTGTTAGAAATATGGTATAATATATAAAAATATTTACTAGGAAGGGATATTATGAAAAAGTACATAAGATATATGTGCATTTTTGCTATTATTCTAGTAGTATCTAACAGTACATTAACTGATACTATAAAAATAAATGTGGAAAAAAATAATATCTATGGACAATCAGGAGATCAAATATTAGAAGGAATTAAAAAAAGAGATGTTTTTAGTGGTTTCAGTATTAGAATTGAATGTAAGAATAAGAAATTACTATTACTCAATTTAGATTTTGAGAATTCACTAATAATAGATTTAAATCCAAGTTTAGTTTCTGTAAAAGAAATGGTTTCTAAATATATATTTGATGAAATACTATTGCGAGAGCGAGAATCATATACTTTAGACCACAATGCAGAAACCCTAGATTATGATATATCCTGGGACTACAAGTATAGGTATAAGACACTCAATTTAGATAGCGATATAGATAATTCGTGGATTTTAAAAATATAGACATAAGGGCTAGGATTTTTAAAATTTAAGGAGATGAATGTATTGTTAATATATGGAGGATTAGATGTAGGTTCGACTACTGTAAAGCTAGTCTTGATGAACCAGTCTTATGATATTATTTATTCAATTTATAAAAGACATTTTTCAGATATAAAAAAGACGGTTAAGGAAATAATAGAGGATACTTATGAAGAATTCAAAGATGCTGAAATTAGTTTAGTTGTAACAGGTTCTGGAGGTTTGTCAGTAAAAGAATGGTTGGATATTCCATTTATTCAGGAGGTAATAGCTTCAACTAAGGGGATTGAAGTCTTTATACCAGAGACAGATGTTGCCATAGAATTAGGTGGAGAAGATGCAAAGATAACCTATTTGGGAGATGCACTTGAGCAGAGGATGAACAGTATTTGCGCAGGAGGAACAGGGGCTTTTATAGACCAAATGGCAACATTACTCGAGACTGATGCGGAAGGTCTGAACCAATTGGCTTTAAACCATAAGTCTATATATCCAATAGCTTCTAGATGTGGAGTTTTTGCCAAGACAGATATACAGGCTTTAATAAATCAAGGTGCAACTAAGGAAGATATTGCTGCATCTGTATTTCAGGCTGTAGTAAATCAAACTATATCAAACTTAGCTTGTGGTAGGCCTATAAGGGGGAATATAGCTTTTTTAGGAGGGCCTCTTCACTTTATGGAAGGCCTTAGGGATAGGTTTGTAGAAACTTTGAAATTAAGTGAAAGTGAAGTAATAAATCCAGAGAATTCTCAACTCTACGTAGCTATAGGGGCTGCTATAGGGGCAATGGACAAGGATCCAATTAAATACTCAGAGCTTGTTGAAAGAGTAAGAGTTATTAAAGAAGAGCAAACAAATGAAATAAAGTATGTTGAAAGGCTTTTTGAGACCCAAGAAGACTATGAAGAGTTTAAGGAAAGACATAGTAAGTATAAGATAAATTTCAAAGAAAACCCTGAAACTCATAGCGGACCAATGTTTTTGGGAATTGATGCAGGTTCGACTACAACTAAGGCCATAGTAATAGATGAAAATGATGAAATCCTATATTCATTTTATGGAAATAATAAGGGAAAACCACTGGATCAAGCTAGTTTCATACTAAAGGAAATATATGAAAAACTACCAAATGGAAAAATTAGCAAGTCTTGTGTAACAGGATATGGAGAAGATTTAATAAAGGCCGCCCTAGGGGTAGATATGGGACAAGTAGAAACTATGGCCCATTATAGAGGTTCGAAATTTTTTCAGGAGGATGTTGACTTTATTTTAGACATTGGTGGTCAGGATATGAAGGCCATAAAAATTGAAGATGGGGTCATTAATGATATTTTATTAAATGAAGCTTGTTCATCAGGTTGTGGATCTTTTATAGAGACTTTTGCCAAGAATGTCAATATGGAAGTAGGAGAATTTTTACAAGCAGGGCTTTTTGCAAAAAATCCAGTTGACCTAGGTTCTAGGTGTACTGTTTTTATGAATTCAATGGTAAAACAAGCCCAAAAAGAAGGGGCAGAAATAGGAGATATTGCATCTGGTTTGTCCTATTCGGTTATAAAAAATGCGATTCAAAAAGTAATTAAGGCAAGAGACCCTAAAAGCCTGGGTAAAAAAATAGTTGTACAAGGTGGAACTTTTTATGGAGATGCAATCTTAAGAAGCTTTGAACTTATTTCGGAAAGAGAAGCCATAAGGCCTAATATTCCTGGATTAATGGGGGCCTTAGGTGGAGCCTTATTAGCTAAAGAGGGCTGGAAGGGAGAAGAGTCAAGTATTTTAGGAAAGGACCAAATAGAAAAGTTTAACTATAGGTCAGTCCAAGGCAATTGTGGTCAATGTGGTAATAATTGTCTGCTTACAATAAATATATTTTCTGATGGCCAAAAATATGTTACGGGAAATAGGTGTGAAAAAGGCGCAGGAATAGACTTAGGTGAGAATAAATTACCTAATTTATTTCAGTATAAGTATGATAGGACATTTGACTATAAGTCCTTAAGTGAAGATGAAGCTGAGTATGGTGTGGTAGGAATACCTAGAGTACTAAACATATATGAAAATTATCCTTTTTGGCATACTTTTTTTACAGATTTAGGCTTTTCTGTAAGGCTATCTAGAAAGTCTAGTAGGGAAGTATATGAGATGGGGATTAGTTCTATACCAAGTGAGACGGCATGCTATCCAGCTAAAATAAGCCATGGACATATAATGGACTTAATAAACAAGGACGTTCCATTTATTTTTTATCCATCAGTTTTTTATGAGGAAAGGGAAGATGATTATTCGGATAACCATTTAAATTGTCCAGTAGTTGCAGGTTATCCAGAGGTAATTAAACATAACATAGAAGAGCTTAAGGATAAGAACATAATATTTAAAAATCCTTTTATAACTTTTGATAATATTAAAAGTCTAAAAAAAGAGTTAGAGAGATCCCTGGCAGAGTATAATATACCTAGGTATAAGATAGATACTGCTGCAGATAGGGCCTATAAAGAGTTAAGTGCCTATAGGGCAGACATAAGGAAAAAGGGAGAAGAGACCCTAGCTTATATAGAAGAAAATGACCTAAAGGGTGTTGTCTTAGCTGGTAGACCCTACCATATAGATCCGGCAATCAACCATGGGATACCAGAACTATTTAACTCACTAGGCATGGCTGTTTTGACAGAAGACAGTGTGGAGCACCTAGCAAGTGTAGATGCACCACTGAGGGTTTTAGACCAGTGGACTTATCATTCAAGACTTTATAGGGCGGCAGAATTTGTAGGAGATAGTAAGGAGTTAGAACTAATACAGCTAAATTCTTTTGGATGTGGCTTGGACGCTGTTACAACAGATCAAGTACATGAAATTCTCCATAATAAGGGAAAAATATACACACAACTTAAAATAGATGAAATCAGCAATCTAGGGGCAGCTAAAATTAGAGCTAGGTCCTTGATGGCAGCTCTAGATGAAAGGGAAGACAAGGAAATAATAGTTGATAATAAGATAAGTTATGAGATTAAACCTTTTACAAAGGAAGATAGGAAGAACCACACTATTTTAATGCCCCAGATGGCTCCAGTCCAATTTAGGCTTATAGAGGCAGCCCTTCAGGCTTCAGGCTATAATGTTGTAGTCTTAGGTGGGGATAAGGATAAGATAGTAGATGAAGGCTTGAAATATGTGAATAATGATGCTTGCTATCCGTCTTTAATAGTAATAGGTCAATTTATAAATGCACTTAAATCAGGTGAATATGACTTGGAAAACACTTCAGTTCTCCTAAGTCAAACAGGTGGAATGTGTAGGGCTTCCAACTATATTGGATTCCTGAGAAAGGCCTTAGTTGAATCTGGCTTTGGTGATATACCTGTTATCAGTGTAAGTGCTCAAGGAATAGAAAAAAACCCAGGTTTTACCTATTCTGTTTCTATGATAAATAAACTTATAATGGCAACACTTTTAGGTGACCTATTAGTTAGGGTCAGTATGAGGGTAAGACCTTATGAGGTAAATAAGGGTGAAACCAATGATCTACTGGAAAACTATTTAGATACTATAGCCTTAGATATGAAAAATATGACTAAGTCTAAGTATAGGGTCTATGCAGAAGACATAGTAAATGTTTTTGACAATATAGAGATAAGGGATATTAAGAAACCAAGGGTTGGTATAGTGGGAGAAATATTAGCCAAATACCATCCAGCTGCAAACAATAACTTAATAGATATCTTGGAAGAAGAAGGGGCAGAAGTTGTAATTAGTGATTTAGCAGACTTTATGATGTATTGCTTATACAATGGAGATTTCAAAAATAAACATCTAGGCAAGTCATACACAACAAAATTAGGTGGAGACTTTGCTATGAAGTATATAGAGTCTTACAGGAAACACATAAGGATAGCTTTGGAAAAAAGTAAACGCTTCCATGGTCCACTAAAAATAAATCAATTAACTGACCTCGCAGAGAAATTAGTATCCTTAGGCAACCAATCTGGAGAGGGCTGGTTATTAACGGCAGAAATGTTAGAATTGGTAGAGGATGGGGCTGAGAATATTGTATGTGTTCAACCCTTTGGCTGTCTACCAAATCATATAACTGGCAAGGGGATGATAAAAGGTATAAGGGATATATATCCAAAGACCAATATAATACCAATAGACTATGACCCAGGTGCCAGCCATGTAAACCAGTTAAATAGAATAAAACTAATGCTTTCAAGGGCAGAAGCTAATTTAAATAGTTAAGAAATTACAACCTATAATTCAACTTATGATTATAGGTTGTTTTTTTATATGGAACTTTTATTTTATAAATGTACTTATTTATAGTATAATGAAGTTTGTAAAATATGAATTTATTCTAAGTTAGAATTATATATATTATAGGAGGTAGTAAAATGGCAAATATTATGGTACAAGGAACTACATCATCAGCAGGAAAATCACTTATGTGTACTGGTCTATGTAGAATATTCAAAGAAGATGGTTATAGGGTATATCCATTTAAATCACAAAATATGTCATCTAGATTTTATTTAACAGATGAAGGTTATAAAATGAGTACAGCTCAAGCTTTACAGGCTAAGGCAGCAGGTGTAGAACCTGATCCAAAGATGAATCCAATTCTTTTAATTCCAACATCAGATATGGGGTCTAAAGTAATACTTATGGGGGCAGAAAAGCATCAAATGGAGGCAAGAGAGTATTTTAAATTTAAAAACAGTTTAAGACCTATGCTCCAAGATATATACAATATAATCCAAGAAGAAAATGATATTGTAGTAATAGAAGGGGCCGGAAGTCCGGCAGAAATCAACCTAAAACAAAATGATATAGTAAATATGGGTATGGCGGAAATGGCAGATGCAAATGTTTTACTAGTTGCAGATATAGATAGGGGTGGAGTTTTTGCATCACTTTATGGAACAGTTATGCTACTAGAGGAAGAGGAAAGGAAAAGAATTAAGGGACTTATTATAAATAAATTTAGGGGGGACAAAACTCTTTTAGACCCAGGAATAAAAATGATAGAAGACATGTTAAATATACCTGTTATAGGAACTATTCCCTTTGTTCCATTGGAATTAGTTGATGAAGATACCCTTATTGACTATGATAAAAAATGTAACGACGGTCAACAAACAGAAGAGGAAATGGAAAGGGAATTGGATAAACTGGCCAAGGTTATGAGGGAACACCTAGATATGGACTTGCTTTACCAAGTGGCGAAATTAAAAAATGACTAGTATTTTAATAGGAGTCCTAATAGACTGGATACTAGGAGACCCTTATAGTTTTCCCCATCCTGTAAAGTTAATGGGCAATATAATATCAAGTGAAGAAAAATTCATAAGGAAGCATTTTAAAGAAGAAAATTTCAAGACTTTAGGTTTACTAATGGCCTTGTTTAATATAGCTGTGGCATTTGGACTTACGAATTTAATTTTAAAACTGGTGAGTTTTAACCCCTATCTGTATTCTATAGTAAAAATATACTTAATATATACATGTATTGCAGCCAGGTCCTTGCACTATGAGGGGATAAAGGTGTATGAGGCTCTAGGCCAAGGCTTAGATTCGGCTAGGCTTAGGCTATCCTATATAGTTGGAAGGGAAACTCAAAATCTACAAGAAGAGGATATAATAAAGGCAACTATTGAAACCGTTGCAGAGAATACCTCCGATGGAGTAATTGCACCAATTTTATTTATTATGATTTTGGGTCCAGCAGGCGGTATGATGTATAAGATGGTTAATACAATGGATTCTATGATAGGCTATAAAAATGAAAAATATATTAATTTAGGGTCTTATCCAGCAAGAATAGATGATTTATATAATTATATACCAGCAAGGATAACAGGTTTATTAATGGTCTTGGCTTCAGTTTTTAAGTATGACTACAAGCAGGGACTTAAAATAATGATTAGGGACAGAAAGAACCACAGTAGTCCCAATGCTTCCTACCCAGAAGGTGCTGTTGCAGGGCTTTTGGGGATTCAATTGGGGGGGGACAATGTCTACCATGGTAAATTAGTAGAAAAACCTACTTTGGGAGATGATTTAAATCCAATTGAAAAAGATTTGATAAAACACACTATATGGATAATGTATAGGAGTGAAATAGGCCTTATTATACTATATGTAGTATTTTGTTTACTAGTCTAGATTATATTTATTGTATTCAAAATTGATATATGATAATATAAAAAACATAAGGAATTATAAATTTAATAATAATTATTAGGTTATATATATATTAAAAGGGAAATTGGTGAAAATCCAATGCAGCCCCCGCTACTGTAACGTGGATGAAATTAACTGCATACCACTGGATGATAAATCTGGGAAGGTGTTAAGAGTAAAGTGATGCGTAAGTCAGGAAACCTGCCTAATAGTGAAAGTGACCTTCGGAGGGAAGGAAAGAACGAATATGTCATGGACTATTTATTTTATTAATTAAAGTGACTAAAGTTTACTCCTAATCTATTGAGCTTAGGAGTTTTTTTATTCTCTCATGAGGCCCATGTTTTATTGCAATAAAGGCTAAGGCCTTTAAAAATAAATATGAGGTGATTTTATGAAGAAAAAGCTATCTGTATTATTTGTTTTTTTATTATTATTGGTAACGCCCCAGCTAGCAGAAGCTATGCACATTATGGAAGGGTTTTTGCCGATAAAGTGGGCTTTGTTTTGGGCAGTTTTAACCCTACCGTTTCTAGTAGTAGGCTTTAAAAAACTAGCTATGAACTTAAAAGAAGGCCATGATCAAAAGATGATTTTAGGTTTGGTTGGTGGGTTTGCATTTGTGCTATCAGCACTTAAAATCCCATCAGTAACGGGCTCATGTTCACATCCAACAGGCGTAGGACTTGGAGCTATATTATTTGGACCTACTGTGATGACAGTAATAGGGACAATAGTTCTATTATTTCAAGCCTTATTATTGGCCCATGGAGGAATTACTACATTAGGTGCTAATGCCTTTTCTATGGCAGTAGTTGGACCCTTAGTGTCTTTTGGTATTTATAAATTATTGAAAGACAAAAATAGAAATTTAGCAGTTTTCTTAGCAGCTATGCTGGGAGACCTATTTACCTACATAGTTACATCTTTTCAACTGGCTTTGGCATTTCCAGATAGTGTAGGTGGATTTGTGACATCTTTAACTAAGTTTTTAACGGTTTTTGCAGTTACTCAACTACCTCTTGCAATAGTTGAAGGAATAATAACAGTAATGGTATTTAATTTAATCCAAGAATATAAGAAGGAAGGAGTGATTAAACTTGAAGAAGCTATCTAAACAAAACATCATATTATGTATCTTGATAGTATTTATAGTAATTACTCCCCTGTTTTTACACAAGGATTCTGATTTTGAAGGAGCAGATGGGGAAGCTGAGAACCTAATACAAGAGATTAACCCAGAGTATGAACCTTGGTTTGAACCATTTTGGGAGCCACCAAGTGGAGAGATTGAAAGTCTATTATTTTCACTACAAGTAGCCATAGGAGCAGGACTTATGGGATATATATTTGGTGTAATGAGAG
>CAZRYA010000009.1:10893-14641 GCA_964604235.1 uncultured Tissierellaceae bacterium
TTATGGGGTATGTATTGGGAACTTTTAAAGAAAGAAAGAAAAATGCTCCTAATAGATAAATATGCATATACTAATAATTTGAGAGATTTTTCTCCAAATGCAAAGGTCCTAATTGGAATTGGGGGAATCTTATTTAGTAGAATTTTAAATAATTATTATTTTGATTTTTTGACAATTATTTGTATGGTAGCCTTGGTGATATTTGCAGCCAAGGTACCATGCAAAAATTATTTTAAGATGCTACTAATTCCTGCCTCTTTTCTTATAATTAGTATAGTTACAATAATATTTACTTTTAACGATTTAGACTATTTATGGAACATAAACATAGGTCGTTGGACTTTGGGATTTACAAGCCCTTCTCTTAAAAAAGGCTTGAAACTGTTTACAACAGTACTTGCCTCATTGACTTCTATGTACTTTATAATATTGACGACACCTATAATAGATTTAATAAGGGCTTTAAATAAAATAAAATGTCCGAAACTATTAATAGAATTAATGGTTTTAATTTATAGAAGTATATTTATGTTTATAGAAGAGGCAAATAATATTTACCTAGCTCAAACTATGAGGTTTGGATATGATAACAATAAGACTAGCTTAAAGTCAATATCCCTACTAATTAGAAATTTATTGACTAGGATGTTTATAAAAGGCAATGAAATGAACATATCTTTAGAATGTAAACTTTATGATGGAGAATTTAAACTAGGAGACTGATTATGTTAAAAATAGAAAATCTTTCTTATGAATATGAAGATGGGACCAGGGCCCTTAGCAAGGTGAATATGGATTTAACTAAGGGAAAAGTAATAGGCATTATAGGGGCAAATGGATCAGGAAAGTCGACCTTGTTTTTAAACATGATGGGAATTTTAAAACCCAATGCTGGTAGAGTGACATTTAATGGGAAGGGGCTCAAGTATAATAAAAAATATTTGAGAGAATATAGAAAACAGGTAAATATTGTATTTCAAAATCCAGACCAACAGCTGTTCTATTCCAGTGTCTATGATGATGTGGCTTTTTCCCTTAGGAATATGGGCATGGATGAAATTGAAATAAAAAATCGAGTTTATAAGGCACTTGGAAAAGTTGATGGCTTAGACCTAATAAATAAACCAGTTCACTTTTTAAGCTATGGTCAAAAAAAGAGAATTGCCATAGCAGGAGTTTTGGCAATGGATTTAGATACTTTGCTATTAGATGAACCTACGGCAGGATTAGATCCCTATATGACTAGGGAGATAAAGAAGATAATTGAAGAAATAAGTTGTGATAAGACGATTGTTATATCAAGCCATGATATGGATTTAATATATGATATATGTGACTATATATATGTAATAAGTAAGGGGGAAGTAATAGGGCAGGGTAATAAAAGAGATGTATTTTTGCAGGAAGACCTAATAGTCCAGGCCAATTTAGAAACACCTTGGCTAATAAAAATACATAGGATTTTAGGCGTTCCCCTGTGTGAAAATGAAATGGAGTTTATGAATACAAAAAGTTAATTTGAAAATAACCATGTATATTAAATATACATTTATTATAAATATAAAATGACTTAGGAGAGAAAATATGAAGAAAATATATGGAATAGGTACAGGGCCAGGAAATCCAGAAAATTTGACATTAAAGGCAGTAAGAGTAATGGAAGGTGCAAGTGTAGTATTTGCTCCAAGTAATAGGGGTAAAAATATGGCTATAGATACGGCAAGAGAGTTTATAGAGGGAAAGAAAATAGTCTTTATAGATTTTCCCATGGGGAATGTAACTAGGGAAGACTACAAGAAGGCTGCAAAAACTATATATGACCAAGTTGAAGATGGTCAATATGGAGTGTTTTTAACAATTGGAGACCCTATGATTTATAGTACATTTATATATATTTTGGAAGAGCTAGAGGGGATTCAAATGGAAGTAGAGATAGTTCCAGGAGTTCCATCTTTTGTTGGAGCAGCATCATCTGCAAGGCAGGCTCTAACAGTAAAAGGAGATACTTTTACCCTATGTGATGAAGTGACTAAGGAGATTTTAGACAACTCAGATTCTGTTGCTATTTTAAAATCTTTTAAAAATAAAGAAGAAATATTGGATTTACTGGAAGACAATAATTATGAGTATACCTATGTAAGAAGGGCTACTTTGGAAAATCAATTGGTTCTTCACAAGAGGGAAGAAATTCTTAAGGATAAGGATTACATATCTTTAATACTAGGAAGGAAAAAGAAATAGGAGGTCTAGTATGAAACACGGTGGAGATTTAATCAGCTATCAAGATGGTTATCAAGGTCAATTAATAGATTTTAGTAGTAATATTAATGCTCTAGGGCCACCTAAAGGACTTGAAGAAGCTCTTATAAAAGGTTTCCCTAGTCTAGAGTCTTACCCTGATATTCAGTATAGGGAGTTAAAGAATACAATTAGCCAGTATTTAAAGGTAGAAACTTCCAATGTGCTTGTGGGAAATGGAGCTATGGAATTAATAGATGCTGCCTGTATTTTAGCTAAGAGGGTTGTAGTAGTAAATCCTTCTTTTTGTGAATATACAATTAGGCCTTTAGTCCACGGCAAAGAAGTCCTTGGTATTTCTTACAATGAAGATTTTTCTATCAATATAGGTCAGTTGAGGAAAGAACTAAAGGAAGAAGACTTGCTTATATTGGGTAATCCAAACAATCCAACAGGGCTTAGGATTCCAAAAGAAGACTTATGTGAAATATATGAACTTGTAAGGGAGCTAGGGGCTTATTTACTATTAGATGAAGCTTTTTATGAATTTGTACCAGAAGACTACGATACAATAGAGCTTTTTAAGGAATATGCTTATAAAAATATAGGGATAATTAGGGCAGCTACCAAGTTTTTTGCTTTACCAGGTATAAGGCTTGGTTATGGATGTTTTAATATAGAAGATGTAAAAAAACTAGAAGGGGTCCTTATGTCTTGGAGTGTAAATGCCCTAGCAGATATTGCAGGAAATTTCATATTAAAGGATAAGGCCTATATAGAAGAATCTAAAAAACTAATACAAGAAGAAAGAGCTTACATATACACTAATCTCCTAAATCTAGATGGAATTAAAGTGTATGAAACCCATACTAATTATATATTAGTAAAACTTTTAAATACAGATGAAAATTATTTATTTGACCAACTGTTGAAACATGGAATAGTAATAAGGAAGTGCTCATCCTTTAAGAATTTAGATAATACCTATGTCAGGTTTGCAATAAAGTCTAGACAAGATAATGAAAAATTAATTGAAGCGTTAAAAGAAATAAAATTATAAAATAAAATTATAAGGAAGTGATTTTTTGAAAAAAGGAATAATAATAACGAGTTTTGGAACAACTTATGAGGAAACTAGGAAAAAAAATATAGAGCCAATAGAAAAATTAGCCAGAGAGAGATTTGACCAATGTGAAGTCCAGCGTGCATTTACTTCTAGGATGGTTATAAGAAAATTAAAAAACAGGGATGGTTATCATGTAGATACACCAACAGAAGCTATGGAAAAGTTAAGGGACAAGGGAATAGAAGAAATATACATCCAGCCTCTTTTAATAATAGAAGGCCATGAGTATGACAAGGTTAAAAAAGAAGTAGAGGAGTTTATTAGCCTAAATCCCCAAGTAAAAGTAGTGGTTGGTAAGCCACTTTTAAATTCTGATGAGGACTATTCAAAAGTGGTTGAAGCCTTAGAACTTAAGGACTACCAGTCAGGAAGTGGACTAGTGTT
>CAZRYA010000009.1:14651-15650 GCA_964604235.1 uncultured Tissierellaceae bacterium
GAATAGCTAATAAAGATCAAGCAGTGTTTTTTATGGGTCATGGTTCAGACCATAATGCAGATTTGTCTTATGAAAAATTAGAGGACTTTATAAAGGCAAATGGACATACAAATATATTTATGGGTACTGTTGAAGGTTCAACTATGATTGAAGACATACTTCCTAAATTGAAGGCTAATGGAATTAGTAAGGTTGACCTACTACCATTTATGCTAGTGGCAGGAGACCACGCTGCGAATGATATGGCATCAGACGAAGATGATTCATGGAATAGCATCTTAGTAGAAGAAGGTTTTCAAGCAAATCCTATTATAAGAGGGCTTGGAGAATTAGAAGGAATAAGAAGAATATTTATAAGCCATTTGGAAGACTTGATGTAATATGAAGGGAATAATGATAACAGCACCATCTAGCAATACAGGCAAGACAACCTTGACTTTAGGAATAATAAGGGCCTTGTCCAAAAGAGGGATGGAAATATCCCCCTTTAAAACTGGGCCTGACTATATAGACTCTAAATTTTTGTCTTGGGCGGCAGGTAGAAAGTCTGGAAATTTAGATATGCATATGATGGGAAGAGAAAATTTAAATGTGGCTTTAGGATTAAATGAGGGAGATTTTTTAGTTGTAGAAGGAGCTATGGGATACTATGATGGCATTTATAATAGCTTTGAAAATTCCACTTATGACATGGCTAAATCTTTAGGCCTAGCCAGTATTTTAGTCTACTCGCCTAAGGGTGAAATGTTTTCAGCTATTCCTAAAATAAAGGGGATGGTAGACTTCCCAGGTTCTACTATAAAGGCTATTATCTTAAACAAGACAAGCAGGTCAACCTATATTATGATGAAGGAACAGATAGAAGCTTATACGGATTTAGAAGTATTGGGCTACCTACCCTTGGTAGAAGAATTTCAAATTGAAAGTAGGGGCTTGGGCCTTGAGGATAGCAACTATAAGGAAGAGAAATATAAGCTAATAGAAGCTGTTTCTCTTGCC
>CAZRYA010000009.1:15660-19614 GCA_964604235.1 uncultured Tissierellaceae bacterium
CCATTGAGGAGTGTATCGACTTAGATCGGGTGATTGAACTAGCTGGAGAGGTCAAGCTGGAAAATTTAAATTTAGATAATCATGGCATAAGGATAGGAATAGCAAGGGATGAGGCTTTTAGTTTTCATTATAATGAAAATATAAAAATACTAGAACAAGTTGGTAGGATTGAGTATTTTTCACCTTTAAATGATCCTGAGCTAGGAGAATATGACTTGGTATTTATTGGAGGAGGTTATCCAGAAAACCACTTAAAAGTTTTATCAGAAAATAAATCCATGCAAGAATCTATTAGGGCCTATGTAGAAAAAGGAGGACATTTAATAGGAGAAGCTGGAGGGTTAATGTACTTGACTACTAGTATAAATGATTATCCTATGGTAGGGATAATAGAAGGACATTCTAAAACCCTAGATAGGCTAAGTAGGTTTGGCTATGTAAATATAGAACTAGAAGAAGACTGTATATTAGGAAAAAAAGGAGATAGGCTGGTGGGAAATGAGTACCATAAGTCAGAAATAGATTCTAAACAAAGCAAGATATTTAATATAAGTAAGCCAAAGTCTAAGAAAGTTTGGACTTGTGGTTACAAGTATAAAAATATGATAGGCTACTATCAGCACTTAAATCTACTGGGTAATTTAGATAGTTTAGACTATTTGTTAAAGAGGATAATCGATAAGGGAGATGAACTTTAATGTATATAAAAAATCCAATGGAAATAGAAAATAAGAGTATGGATATTATTGGGGAAGTTATGGGAGACACTAACTTTAACCAAGAGGAAATGATTATAGCTAAGAGAATGATTCATACAACAGGAGACTTTGACTATAGGAAGATAATAATATTTAAAAATGATTTTATTAAAGATGCTAAAGAAGCTATAGCTGATGGGGTGACTATCTTTACTGATACAAAGATGGCCTATCAAGGAATTAATAAACCAGCCTTAGGAAAAGCTAATTGTGAGTTGAAGTATTATATAGATGATGAGAGGGTTTTTCAAATGTCCAAAGAACTAGGCACAACTAGGTCAGCTTGTGCAGTTGACTTGGCAGTTGAAGATGGAATAGATTGTTTTGTAGTGGGAAATGCTCCAACAGCCTTGTTTAGGATACTTGAACATGTTAAAGAAGGCAGGTTAAATCCAAGATTTATCGTAGGAGTTCCAGTTGGTTTTGTTGGAGCAGCTGAATCAAAAGAATACTTAAGGGAGTTCGATTTGTCATCGATTTCTACTGAGGGTTATAAGGGTGGTAGTAATGTAGCAGCATCTATAATAAATGCCCTTTTATATATGGTAGTTGGTAGATAATGACTTTAGACTTATTTGTAATAAAAGAAGGTAAGAGTTTAAGGTGTGGTTATACTACGGGAAGCTGTGCTACAGCAGCATCTAAGGCAGCTGCTATAATGTTGAATACAAAGGAGCCTATAGACTATGTTGAGATTGATACTCCAGCAGGGATTAGGCTTAAATTAGAAATAAATAACATTGAAATTGGTCAAGAACATGTAACTTGTTCAGTTGTAAAAGATGGTGGAGATGATCCTGATAGTACAGATGGTATGGAAATTTATAGCAGGGTTAGCAGATCAGAAAATGGAGAGATAAATATCGATGGTGGTGAAGGAATAGGTAGAATAATGCGTAAGGGCCTATTTGGTCAAGTAGGACAAGCTGCTATTAACCCTGTGCCAAGACAGATGATAAAAAAAGAATTAGAAGAGCTATCTAGCGGAGGATATAATGTGGAAATTTTTGCACCTAGGGGACTAGAAGTTTCTAAAAAGACCTTTAATGCCAATATAGGAATTAAGGGGGGGATTTCAATAATTGGTACCAAGGGAATAGTTTATCCCATGTCTGAAGAAGCCCTGCTTAAAACCATATATATGGAAATGGATATGGCTATGGATGAGGAGGATTCTGATGAAATCCTCTTAGTTCCAGGGAACTATGGAGAAAAAATAGCAGAGGATTTAAAAATAACTATACCAAAAGTTAAGATCTCTAATTTTGTAGGGGATAGTTTGTTGTATGCCTATAACAAAGGTTTTAAGAAGATAAAACTAGTAGGCCACATAGGTAAATTTGCTAAATTGGCAATAGGAGTGTTTAATACCCATAGTAAGGTATGTGATGCTAGAATGGAAGCTTTTGTATACTATTTAGCCTTAATGGGGGCAGATGTAGGCCTAATGGAAAAAGTAGATTCTATTTTAACTGCTGAGGAGGCCTTGTCCTTTTGTATAGACCAAGGATATGGTGAAATTGTAGACCTAATGGAAAGAGGAGCAGAAAAAAGGATAAGGAGATACTTAAAAGATCCAGACCTAGATGTTGAAGTAATT
Organism: uncultured Tissierellaceae bacterium; assembly: GCA_964604235.1. GTDB lineage: Bacteria > Bacillota > Clostridia > Tissierellales > Tissierellaceae > CAZRYA01. The sequence goes on from CAZRYA010000009.1 coordinate 18,019, forward strand.
ATATATTCAATGGAAAGAGGAGTTAATATATGATAACTATAGGAGGAGTAGGTCCAGGAAACCCTAAGCTATTGACAATGGAGGTCTATCACGCCATTAGGGATACTGATATCGTTATAGGCTTTGGAAGGGTATCTGAGGGGCTAGTTGACTTAAGAGGAGATATTATAGGGATTAATAAGGTTGATTTAATAAAAGAATGTATTGAAAAAAACCATGGAAAAGATATACTATTATTGGCATCAGGTGATCCTAATTTTTATGGGGTGGTAGACTATATAAAGAGAAGTGGAATTGAAATAAAGGAAGTTTTACCAGGCCTATCTTCATTTCAATATATGATGGCAAAATTAAAAAAACCTTGGCAAAATGCCAATTTATTGTCCCTACATGGTAGGGATATGAGCTTGGACCAGGTAGGCAACTATGAGATAAGTATTATTTTAACGGATAGAGAAAATAACCCCAACTTCATATCTAAAAAATTAAAAGATATGGGGATTAAGGGAAATATTTATGTTGGCTATGATCTTTCTTATGATAGGGAAGAGATAATTAAAATACAAATAGGGCAAGAAATAGACCATGGGTCTATTCTGGCTGTGGTGGTGGTAGAAAATGAAATGGATTAAGGATAAAGATTTTATAAGAGGAGATATTCCAATGACAAAGTTCGATGTTAGAATTTTGACTATGGGCTATTTAGCAATTGAAGAAGGGGATAGGTTTATAGACATTGGGTCAGGTACAGGATCTATTTCTATAGAGGCTGACTTGCAGGGAGCAAGTGTTATGGCTATAGAGAGAGAAGAAGAAGGTGTAGACCTACTTTTACAGAACCAGAAAAAGTTCAATACAAGTATTGAAGTAATCCAAGGCTATGCTCCCCAAGACCTGCCTGATAAAGTTTTTAATAAGGCTTTTATAGGAGGAAGTGGAGGTAATTTAGAGGGGATTTTTGAATATTTAGATAGCCACCTAGAAAGTGGTGGAATCTTATGTGGTAACTTTATAATGTTAAAAAACTCAGGAGAGTTTACAAATCTCTTAAAGAAGTTTGCTTATAAAAATATAGAGACCCATTTAATTCAAAGTTCCTATGTAGATAGAATAGGACTTTTAAGAGGTCAAAATCCTATTTTCATAATAAAAGGAGTGAAGGCATGATTAATTTTGTAGGAGCAGGACCAGGAAATGTTGAATTGATTACTTTAAAGGGAAGAAGGTTATTAGAAGAAGCAGATATAGTTATATATGCAGGTTCTTTGGTGTCTAAGGAACACTTGGACTTTTGTAGAGAAGGTTCAGAGATTTATAATTCAGCTGGAATGACCCTAGAGGAAGTAATTGAAGTTATGGTAGAAGGCTATAAACTGGGGAAAAAAATAGTTAGGCTTCATACAGGAGATCCAGCTATTTATGGAGCAATAAGGGAGCAAATGGACCTATTAGACCAATATGGAATAGGCTATGAGGTAACTCCAGGAGTTAGTTCTTTTACAGCAGCAGCTTCATCAATTAAAAAAGAGTTTACTCTTCCAAATGTTAGCCAAACAGTTATTTTAACTAGGATAGAGGGAAGGACTCCAGTGCCAG
>CAZRYA010000010.1:0-19237 GCA_964604235.1 uncultured Tissierellaceae bacterium
ATAATTTTATCTTTAGGAGTAAAGCTAGTAGTCCTATCCCTAGGAGCTATGGGAGTAGCAACTATGTGGGAAGCTGTATTTGCTGATGTAGGGGTTTCAATTATAGCCATATTAAATTCAATAAGGGCTTTAAAAGTAGAAGATTAAATGATAGTATTTTAAATAAATAAGATGGATAGTTTCTCACTTTGGAAGATACTATCCATCTTAACTTTTTCTTTTTTATTTAATGTAGTATAATAGTTATGATTAGAGGTGATTTAATGATTTCAAAATATAATAATTATGTTGTCCTAGGAGAAAATTTTTATTATACAGATAAGGAAAAAGCCGTAAAAATGTTTGCCAAGGCTCTGGACTATTCAGATGACCAAAGTGGAAGAATAGACCTTTTATATAATATAGCCTACTTATATATAGATATGTTTAAATACGAAAAGGCCATAGGGGTATATGAACAAATAATAGGGATTGACTATAGGGAAACAGACAGCCACTATGGGCTGGGAATCCTATATGAATTTCTAGAGAAGTGGGAAAAGTCCATAGAAATGTATAATAATATTATAGCTATAGAACCAGATTATGAATACATACACTATTATATAGGTGCTTCATATTACGAAATGGGGGACTATGACAAGGCCATAGACCATCTCTTAATAAACTTGGACACTTATCCAGATGACTACATGACTATGAACAATCTAGGAGCTATTTATGAAAAGGTAGATGAAGATAAGCTAGCCTATGATTATTTAATTCAATCGATAGATATCAATAGTGAGTTTGATAATGCTAGATATAATTTTGGGGTCTTATTGAATAAGATGGGAAATGTTGATGAAGCATTAATTCAATATTATAAGGCTTTAGAATTAAATGATGGAGACTATTTAATAGTACTTAACATTTCTGATATTTATATTAGACAGGGTCAATATAAGGCAGCAGTTGAAATCTTAAGTAAATATTTAGATTTAAATATGGGAGAGTTACTTTATAATAGGGCTTGTGCCTATTCTTTGTCTAAGAATTATAAAAAATGTATGGAAGATATAGGGGAAATTCTAAAGATAGACTCTACTTATATGGAGGATATATTAATGGACGAAGATTTTGAAAATATTTATGAATTAGAAGAATTTAAAAGTATAAGAGGAAATAAGGAGAGATTGTATGATAATTTTAAAAACTGAAGAAGAAATAATGAAGATGAAAGAAGCAGGAAAGATTTTAGCCAGTGTCCATAAAGAAATAAAGAAAATGATAAAGCCAGGTGTAACTACTTTAGAAATAGACACTATGGTAGAAGAGTATTTATTAGCCCATGGTGCAAGTCCAGAACAAAAGGGTTACTATGACTATCCTTATGCTACTTGTGCCTCTGTAAATGATGAAATCTGTCATGGATTTCCAAGAAATGAACCTCTTAAAGAAGGGGATATAGTTACAATAGACATGGTTGTAAACTTAGATGGTTGGTTAGCAGATTCTGCCTGGTCTTATGGTGTAGGAGAAATTTCAGACCAAGCTCAAAAGCTACTAGATGATACAAAAAAAGCCTTATATCTGGGGATAGCCCAAGCAAAGGCAGGAAATAGGTTGGGAGATATAGGCCATGCCATACAAACTTTTGCTGAGGGAGAGGGATACTCTGTAGTAAGAGACTTTGTAGGTCATGGTATAGGTAAAGATATGCACGAAGATCCTCAAGTTGCTCATTATGGAATTGCAGGTCGTGGGCAGAGGCTTATGCCAGGGATGGTGCTTACTATAGAGCCAATGATAAACATTGGAGGCTACAGGCTAAAATTAGATGATAACGAATGGACTGCTAGGACAGTAGACGGTTCTTTATCTGCTCAGTATGAACATACTTTGGCTATAACCGAAGATGGACCAATAATCCTAACTGATCAAGATGAACTAGAGGAGTGATTACTTGAAAAACACACAGGTTAAGAAGTATACAAAAAAAGAAGAAATAGCAAATGGAATAACCCATGGATTGGGAGTAGCTTTTGGGATTTTTTCCCTAATAATTCTTTTGTATGAATCTATAAAAAAGGGGAGCACTATTTCTATTGTAGGTTTCAGCATATATGGTGCTTCATTAATAATAATGTATTTGGCATCTACTATGTATCACATAGCGTGGAAGGATGAGGTAAAAAAAATACTAAGAGTATTTGACCATTCATCGATTTTTGTCTTTATTGCTGGTACCTATACGCCAATAATATTATTGACTATGAGAGGAAAAATGCGAGTAGCTATATTAACTTTAATTTGGTTAATAGCCATATCAGGCGTTGTATTTAAAATATTTACCTTTAACAAGTTTGACAAGTATAAGATGGTTTCTCTGGCTCTTTATATAGGTATGGGGTGGATAACAATATTTTTAATAAGGCCAATACTTGAAAGTACATCTGTAAAATTTATTGTATTATTAGCCCTAGGTGGTATAATCTATACTTTGGGAACAATCTTTTATAGTAACAAAAAAATACCCTATAATCATGCTATTTGGCATTTATTTGTTTTAGCCGCATCATTTGTACATTTTTTAGGAATATACCTGTATCTAGCTTAGGAAGGTTAGTAATAAATCATTATTAGGAGGAGATTTTATGAAATTAGCAGAGGCCTTAATTTTAAGGGCAGACTTGCAAAAAAAGATTCAACAATTAAATTCTAGAATTTCAAATAATATAATTGGACAAGAAGGTGATAGTCCAGCAGAAGATCCAAATACACTTTACTTGGAGTTAGAAGCTATTGTTGACCAATATGTAGAACTGGTTGGCAGGATAAACAAGACTAATAATGAAAGTAAATTTGAAGATGATATGAAAGTAGTAGATGCATTGGCATATAGAGAAGGTTTAATAGAAAAGAGGAAAGTTCTCTCTGATATGGTTGAATCTGCAAGCCAAAGAAGGGACAGGTATTCTAATTCTGAAATAAGGTATATAAAATTCATAGATGTGGGACAAAAGCAGGAAGAACTTGATAGGCTATCTAAGGAGTGGAGACAATTAGATACTAAGATACAAGAGCTAAACTGGACTATAGATTTAATATAATATAGTTTATTAGGGTAGTTTATAATAGGTGAGTACAAAAGGGTAACTACTAGTTACATTATGGTAGCTGTGGGCCTAAGCTTGGTTCGAGTCCAAATTTACAAATTAAGGCCACTAAAGTTACAAGAGTATAAGTTAAAAATTATATTTTATGACCAAGTACTAATATTATAAATGAGGGTGGGCAAGGGGATAATAAATTTAATGAGGAGGAGTTTATGTCAAGACAAATTGATTTAACACAAGGAGACATCACTAAGACACTTACAAAACTGGCTCTTCCAATAATGGGGACATCACTTATAAACATGTTATACAACTTAACAGATATGATGTGGCTAGGAAGGTTGAGCACAAATGCTGTGGCAGGAGCAGGAGCAGTGGGATTTTTCATTTGGTTTGGAATGGGTCTTGCGATGATTTCTCAAGTGGGAACAGCAGTTGGAGTTTCCCAGTCCTATGGTAGAAAAGATTTTACGGAATTAAGAGCTTATGTGTCAAATGCTATAAAATTAGATGTTTTTATTGCTATAATATATTCATTTATACTTTTTAATTACAAGACACAATTAATAGGATTTTTTAAATTGGAAGAAATAGAAGCCGTAAATATGGCTTATGACTATATGAAAATCATATCAGTAGGGATTATATTTCATTTCTTAAATCCAGTACTTTCAGCAAGTTTTAACGCAACTGGTAATAGCCTAATACCTTTTATAATAAACTCAATAGGCTTAGTAGTAAATATAATATTAGATCCAGTTTTAATATTTGGATTAGGTGGTTTTCCTAAAATGGGAATAACAGGTGCTGCCTTGGCAACTGTTATAGCTCAAATGGTGGTAACTGTAACCTTTATATTTGCCTTTATAAGAAATAGGGACTTACTTGGAAATTTAAAGTTATTGAGTTTGCCAGATTTTAAATATATTAAGAAAATATTAAAATTGGGTTTACCAGCATTTTTTCAAACAGCTATCCACTCCACGATAAATATGACAATTGCAAGAATTCTTTCTAATTGGGGGTCTACGCCAATTGCAGTACAATCCATAGGATCTCAAATAGAATCCATATCATGGATGACAGCAGAAGGATTTTCAACAGCTATAGCAGCTTTTGTAGGTCAAAACTATGGGGCTAGAAATTATGATAGGGTAAAAGAAGGTTATTTTAAAGGTCTAAAAATTGTAAGTACAATAGGTTTATTTTCTGCCCTACTCTTTATATTTGGGGGAGAACTTATATTTAGTAAATTTACTCCAGGAGACAGCTTGGCCATAAGTCAAGGTGGAGATTATTTAAGAATATTAGGTTATTGTCAAGTCTTTATGTGTATGGAGATTGCTTCACTAGGAGTATTTAATGGAATTGGTAGAACTCTTCCACCATCAATAATAGGTGGAGTCCTAAATGCTCTTAGGATACCAGGGGCCCTAGTCCTTTCAGCAACTGCCTTGGGACTTTCTGGTGTTTGGTGGAGTATAAGTATAAGTAGTATTTTAAAGGGGATAATATCTACAAGTTTATGTGTTTATATTTTAAGAAATGCATTAAAAGAATAAATAGTATATACTAAACAAGCTTATTTATAAATAAGCTTGTTTTTTATGTTGATTTTAAAATATCCTATGTTATAATTAACATTGTATTAATGAAGTCTTAATGATAAATGTGTTTAAAATTAACTTAGGAGGAAATTTAATGAAAAAAGGATTATTAATTTTATTAGCATTAACTTTAATGTTATCTGTAACAGCTTGTGGAGAAAAATCTGATACTTCAGATGCCTATCCATCAAAACCAGTAGAGATAATAGTAGCTTACAAAGCAGGTGGAGGAACTGACGTAGGAGCAAGAATACTTTCATCAGTAGCAGAAAAAAACTTTGAAAAGCCTTTAGTTATTATTAACAGAGAAGGTTCAGATGGAGAATTAGGTTATACACAATTAGCAAAAGCTAAACCAGATGGATATACAATAGGATTCATAAACTTACCAACTTTTGTAAGTTTAACTTTGGAAAGAGATACTCAATACCAAGTAGATGATGTTGTACCTATTTTAAACCACGTATATGATTCAGGAGTTTTAGTAGTAAAAGCAGACTCAAAAATTCAAACACTAGAAGACTTTATTCAAGAAGCTAAGGCAAACCCAGGAGATTTAACTATTTCAAATAATGGTACTGGAGCATCAAACCATATAGGTGCTGCTCACTTTGAAAAAGAAGCAGATATAGAAGTGACTCATGTTCCTTTTGGAGGATCATCAGATATGTTATCTGCCTTAAGGGGAGACCATGTTAATGCATCAGTAGCAAAAATAAGTGAAGTTGCTGGACTTGTTGATTCCGGAGAACTTAGAATCTTAGCATCTTTTACAGATGATAGATTAGAGAATTTTGAAGATGTTCCAACTATGAAGGAGAGTGGTTACGACATATTATTTGGTTCAGCTAGAGCTTTAGTTGCACCAAAGGGAACACCACAAGAAATCATAGACTATTTACATGATAAATTTAAAGAGGCAATAGAAAGTGAAGAGCATTTAGAAAAAGCTGCAGCAGCAGATTTACCAATAAAATATATGTCACCTAGCGAATTAGGAGACTATATAAAAAATGAAGAAATATATTTAAATGAAATAACAAAAATAATAGATTTATCAAACTAAAAAAATAGGATAGGGCAACCTATCCTAAAAATCTATGGAGGTTTTTATGAGAAAGTTAGATTTAATTTTGGGGGTAATTCTTTTAGCCATTAGTGGTATTTTTTATAGTATGACTAGTGCTATAAAACCAGAAGGAAGAATGTACCCACTATTTGTAATAGGTTTACTTGCATTTTTAACAGTTATCCACCTAATAATAACTTTGAGAAGTGAGAAGGATGAGAAAAATATATTAGATGGAATAGAAATGAAGCAATTATTATTTGTTTTAATATTTAGTGGTATATATGTATTTTTAATAGACAAAGTTGGATATGTAATTTCCACTTTCTTATATGTACTTATATCATTAATTAAGTTAAAAATTGAAAAAGTTAATAGCCTATTAATAAGTATAGGTTTTACAGTGGTAATATATATTTTATTTAAAATAGTATTAAAAGTTCCTCTACCAACGGGAATTTTAATATAATAGAGAGGTGTAAAGATGGAAAATATTTTATATGGTTTTACAGCAGCTTTTAAACTTGTCAACTTATTTGCTGCCCTAGCCAGTGTTACTGTAGGTATAGTTGTAGGATCATTACCAGGTTTATCTGCAGCAATGGGAGTAGCCCTACTTATTCCTATAACTTTTGGAATGCCAGCGGAAACTGCTTTAATTGCCTTAGCAGGAGTTTATGCTGGGTCAATGTATGGGGGAAGTATATCGGCAATATTACTTCATACACCAGGAACATCATCAGCAGCTGCAACAGCAATAGATGGTTATCCAATGACTTTAAAGGGAGAGGCTGGTAAGGCACTGGCAACTGCAACAATAGCCTCATTTATAGGTGGTATAATGAGTACCATAGCACTTTATACAGTTTCACCCCTATTAGCTAAATTGGCTTTGAAGTTTGGGCCAACTGAATACTTTTGGCTATCTATATTTGGACTTACAATAATAGCAGGTGTTAGTTCTAAGTCTATGCTAAAGGGACTTATGTCAGGAGCTTTAGGTTTAGTTCTATCCACAATAGGAATGGATCCAATGCTAGGTCAACCAAGATTTACTTTTGGACTTAATTTTTTAATTGATGGGTTACCATTTACAGCAACTTTAATAGGACTTTTTTCAATGTCGCAAGTTTTAATACTTTCTGAAAAAGCTATAAAAGAAAGGTCTAAGTCTAAAGCTGTAGATGACAAGGTACTTTTAACTAAGGAAGAAATAAAAAGAATACTACCAGTTAGTTTATGGTCATCTATAATAGGAACAGTAGTGGGTATACTGCCAGGAGCAGGTGGAACTATAGCCAGTTTTATAGGTTACAATGAAGCAAAAAGGTTTACAAAAGAAAAAGATAAATTTGGTACAGGTATAATAGAAGGAGTAGCAGGGCCAGAAGCTGCAAATAATGCAGTAACAGGTGGGTCCCTAATACCTACCCTAACACTGGGAATACCAGGTAACAGTGTTACGGCTATATTGTTAGGTGGACTTGTAATTCAAGGTTTAAGGCCAGGACCAGATTTATTTACAACTCACGGAAAAATAACATATACATTCTTTGCAGGATTTATAGTAGTAAATATATTTATGTTATTATTAGGTTTAATTGGAGTAAGAATGTTTGCAAAAGTTGCCAATATAAAAGATAATGTATTAATACCAATAATATTTGCCTTATCGGTAATAGGGTCATATTCTATAACAAATAGGATGTCAGATGTTTGGGTTATGTTTGTATTTGGTATAATAGGTTATTTTGTAAGTAAGTTTAAGTTAAACTCAGCAGCCATAGTATTAGCCCTAATACTAGGACCAATAGGAGAAACTGGCCTTAGGAGAACTTTAATAATGAATAAAAATAATTACATGTCACTATTTAATAGTACTATTTCTTGGGTACTAATAATAATATCAGTAATGTCTTTACTTACACCAGTTTTTGTCTCTATAGTAGAGAAGAGGAAGAATAAAAAGGCATAAATAGAACTATATAAGGAGCTTCAATAATATGACTAATAAACAGATTGTATTTAGGTTAGTATTTGCCGCTATTTTAGGAGGAGTAATAGGAATTGAAAGAGAGGTAAAAAATAGGCCTGCAGGTTTCAGGACCCATGTCCTAGTAACTTTAGGCTCTACTCTAATAATGCTTATTTCCATAGACGGCTTTTATGTTTTAGGAAGTCAAGCAAAAGTTGGAGATCCATATAGGTTAGCAGCTCAGGTAGTCAGTGGAATTGGTTTCTTAGGAGCAGGTACTATAATGAGAAATGGAAACAATATAAACGGACTAACTACAGCAGCAAGTTTATGGGTAAGTGCAGGAATCGGTTTGGCAATAGGAACAGGATATTACTTAGGAGCAATTGTAGCAACAGTAATTGTCTTGACAACTTTAATGGCCATGGGATTAAACGATGGACTTATAAAGAAAAAATATAAGAATCTAGAATTGGTTACAGACAATAGGGCAGGTATAGTTAAAGAAATTTCCATGCTATTTGAAAGACATCATGTACTAATAAAAGATATGTCTCTTACAAGTGGAGACTATGAAGAGGATGATTCGGTAATAGATATTATATTTTTATTACAAACCCCTATAAACTTTAGCTCTAAGGAGTTTTTATATGAATTAAATATGTTAGAGTGTATAAGGGATATAGAATACGAAGGGGAAAAATTTCACAATTTATTCTATAGGAAAAGCTCAGAAGAATAGTATCTTGACATTATTGCATTTTAATATGATAATAAACTTATTAGTATTCCAGAAAGGGGTATTTTAAGTTGAAAAAAACGGTATTAGCAATAGATGATGAGGAAAATATATTAGAGCTTTTAAAGTTAAGCCTAGACTCTTATGGTTATAATGTTTTAACAGCAAGTACTGGAATGGATGGTATTGGTAAAATAGCCAATGAAAAACCAGACATTATACTTTTGGATTTAATGCTACCAGACATAGATGGAAGTCAGCTATGTAGGATGATTAGATTAAATGAAGAGAGTAGAAGTATTCCGATAATAATGCTAAGTGCTAAAAGTAAGGAAGAAGATAAGATAGAGGGCTTAAAGGTCGGTGCTGATGATTACATAACAAAACCTTTTAGTATAAGGGAATTAGATGCTAGGATAGAGTCAGTTTTAAGGAGAAGTAGGAATAGTATAAGTGAAGATAGTATTAAAGATAATAGTATAGTTTATTTTAAAGATTTACTAGTGGACCATTCTGATTATAAGGTTTATAGAGAAGGGCAAGATTTAGAATTCACCCTATATGAATTCAAAATTTTAGATTCTCTAATAGAAAATAATGGAAGAGTTTTATCCAGAGAGGAACTACTTAATATACTAGGTGCAGATCAAAGTAAAATAGACAATAGGACGGTAGATGTCCATATTAGAAATATCAGAAAAAAAATAGACGGGGATACTAATGACTATATCGAAACTATTAGAGGTGTAGGATATAAGGTTGTGAAATAATGAGAAAGAAAATTTTAACTAACTATATATTGGTTTTGATAATGAGTTCCATCTTAATTGGAACTCTTTCTTTCTGTTTAATAAATGATAGTTATACTAAGACTAAGTTGGAGAAATATAACACTAGTTTTAAATTAATTGACAGCATAATCAATGAAGAAAAAGAAGATATTAATCTTTATAAATTAAGTCAAGTCTTAGAAAAAGCAGTAGGGTCAAGGATTACCATACTAGACTCTGATGGTAATCCAGTTAGTGACTCTTTAAATAATAGTATTGTCCTTAAAGAATTTAAAAGCAGCCACAAAAAGTATTTTAATGAAAATATTTTCAAGGAATATAGCCCAGAATCAGGAAAAAAATATTTTTATATGATAGGTGGAGCCTTTAGTATAAATGATGAAATATATAGGGTTAGAATAGGAGATACCTATGATCATGTAGATTATTTAAGAGATAGGTTTATAAGATATATGTTTGTGTCACTAGCAATAGGAATATTATTTTCTATTATTTTATCCTATACATTTGTAGGTGGAATAGTAAATCCTATAAGGGAATTGAATGTGGTTTCTAAGGAAATAGCCAATGGGAATTTCAATGCTAAATTGTCCTATGATCAAGATGACGAAATTGGAGAATTAGCGAAAAATTTTGGAATAATGCAAGAGAAGTTAGATGAGAATATACAGAATATAAAAAAGAAAAACCTAGAGATGGATATTATACTTAGGAATATTGAAGATGGAATTATGTCTATCGACAAAAATAATAAACCAGTACTAATAAATAGGAGCGGCCAAGAGATATTGAATATAGAAGGCTTAAAAAATAGGGAGAAATTAGATAGGATAATTTCAAGTGAAGATAAGTATGGAGAAATAAACCTAAAGAATAAATTGATATCAGTAGAGAAAATTGACATAAAAGAGGAAAGTAACGGAGAGGGAAATAAGCTAGTCATCTTTAAAGACATAAGTTCCCAGAGAAAACTTGAGAACATGAAGAAGGATTTTGCATCAAATGTATCTCATGAGTTAAGGACTCCCTTGACATCAATTCAAGGTTTTATTGAAATCCTAAAGTACAGTAAGTTGGATTTAGACCAAAGAGGTAAGGCCTTAGATATTATGGAATTAGAAACTGAAAGGCTTAAGAAATTAATAAATAAGATGTTAGAAATCTCCATGATAGAAAGTATAAATAATAAGAGGGAATTTGAATTAATAAGGGTTCAAAAGGAGGTCTTAGAGGTTATAGACCTACTGAAGCCTCAGCTATCTAATAAAAATATAGGTTTAGAGATTGATTTGCCAGAAGAAGCAATATTTATAAAGGCTGATTTGGAACTTTTTCACCAACTTTTAATCAATATTGTTGAAAATAGCATAAAATATAATAGGGAAAATGGGAAAATAATCCTATCCCTTGAAAAAAATAAGGACCATGTTGCTATAAATGTTGAAGATACAGGGATAGGAATCTCAGAAGAGGATTTGACTATGGTATTTGAAAAGTTTTATAGGGCCGATAAAAGTAGGTCACAGAGAGTTGAAGGAAGCGGACTGGGCTTATCAATAGCTGAAACTATAGTAGAATATTTTGAAGGAGAGATTCTAATTGAAAGTGAATTGGCTTTAGGAACTAAAGTTAATTTGAAATTTAAGTCGTAAGGAATATACAAAAAGTATATAATATGTTAGTCTATACTTATAAGAAATTAGGGGAGGAATTACAATGGAATTAAATCAATTAAAAAGTCCTGAAAAAGGTGAAGAAATAGCACTTATGGAAACTAACTTTGGAATAATAAAACTTAGGTTGTTTGCAGATGCGGCTCCAAAGGCTGTAGAAAACTTTAAGACCCATGCAAGAGATGGCTATTACAATGGAATAGGCTTTCACAGGGTAATAAATGACTTTATGATTCAAGGTGGAGATCCTGACGGAATGGGAACTGGTGGAGAAAGTATATGGGGGAAGGCTTTTGAAGATGAATTCCATCCAGAATACAGAAACTTTAGAGGGGCTTTATCTATGGCCAATGCAGGACCTAATACAAATGGAAGTCAGTTCTTCATAGTACAAAAGAGTGATATAGAAGAAGATATATTAGATCAGATGAGGTCTGCAGGCCAGGCTAAAGGTTATCCTGAAGCAGTAGTAAATGCCTATGAAAAATTAGGTGGGACATTTTGGCTAGATGGAGGTCATACAGTTTTTGGTCAGGTCTTTGAAGGTATGGATGTAGTAGATAGAATAGCACTGGTAGATGTTGACCGTAACAGTATGCCAATGGAACCAGTTATTATAGAGAAATTAGAAATAATAGAGTATTAAAAATTAAAACACCATAAAAACTTATGGTGTTTTAGCAATATTAATTATATTTGGGAGGATTTAAAATTGCATCAATATAAAGGAAAACTTATTATACACACAGGGTCAATGTTCTCAGGAAAAACATCCAGTCTAGAAAAGGATATTAAGAGGTTTACTATAGCAGGTTACAGAACTGTGGCATTTAAGCCAACTGTAGATACAAGATATGCTAATTCTGAAATTGTAACCCATGATAAGATATGCCTAAAGGCCCATTTAGTAAAGGATATCTATGAAATTGAAAAATTTATAGAAGAAGACCAACCAGAAGTTGTTGGTATAGATGAGGTACAGTTTTTAGGGGGAGAAATAAAGGATATTATAAATATAATTAATTTATGTTTGCGAAACGATATAACTGTGGTCTTAGCTGGACTTGATATGGACTTTTCAGGTAAGGCTTTTGAAGTAGTAAAGGAGCTTATGCCAATGGCAGACTACCTTTATAAACACCATGCAGTATGTGCAGGATGTGGTACTGATGCTTGGATAAGTAATAGGAAAATTAAAGACCAAGAGAGAATAGTAATAGGCGCTGTTAATGAATATGAGCCCCTATGTAGAAAGTGTTATTTTGAAAAAAACTAAGAGGAGCCTAGACATGGAATATGTAAAATTTATACCTTCAAATGTGAAAATTCATGCTGATTCTGAAGAAGATATGTTTTTTATATTTAAAGGAGATAATCTTTTAGTCAAAGATATCAATAAAGAGTATTTTAATTTAGGAAGAGGAGAAATAAAAGCTAATAATATAGTCTTAGAAAATCTTCAAATAATAGGTTCCTACTTAGGCAGGAATGTATATATGGCTGAAGTAGAGGAAGCTAGTAAATATAAATTAGTTGACCTAAGAGAGTATGGTAATGGAACTAGTTATGATTATTTTATGATAGGATCTAAGGCTAAGATTCTACTTAACCATGAAAGAAAAAATAAGTATTGTGGACTTTGTGCTGGCAAGATGGAGAAAAATTACAGCGACCATGATAGGTCACTTAAGTGTAGCCAATGTGGTAATTTAGTTTGGACAAGTACTTCGCCAGCTATAATAGTAGCTGTAAGGAAGGGGAATAAGCTTTTACTTGCCCATAATAAAACTTTTCCTGAGGGAATGTACAGTGTTTTAGCTGGTTTTCTAGAGTTTGGCGAATCCTTTGAGGAATGTGTAAAGAGAGAGGTTTTTGAAGAAACTAATATTAAAGTAGAAAATATAGAGTATTTTGGTTCTCAAATTTGGGCTTTTCCCAATTCCTTAATGATAGGATTTACTGCTGATTATTTAGAAGGTGAAATTGAGGTTGATGGAATAGAAATTGAAGATGCCAAATGGTTTAGTCCAAGTGAATTAAAGGGTATTTATAGGAAGTCACCTAGTATATCTAATAGTTTAATAGAGAATTTTATAGAAAAAAATGAGTAGGCCAATGGGCCTACTCATTTTTTTATTATATTTAGAAACTTAATTCATCTCTTTGAACTCCTACACTTAAGGATATTCCAATAAATACAAGGTTAATCAATTGAAAAGTTCCACCATGACTTACAAATGGAAGGGGTATTCCAGTAATGGGCATTAGGCCTATTGTCATTCCAATATTTTCAAATATATGGAATAAGAGAACTGCAGCAAAGCCTACAACCATAAGCGAACCAAATAAGTCATTGCTTTCTTTAGCTATTTTAATCAATCTTAATATTAAAATAAAGTAAAGAATTATTAGGGCAAAGCCCCCAACAAAACCAAGTTCTTCACCAATAACTGCAAAGATAAAGTCAGTTTGCTTCTCAGGTATGTATTTGAATTGGTTTTGTGCCCCTTTAAATAAACCACGTCCAAAAACCTTTCCGGAACCAATGGCAATTTTACCAGTAATTGCTTGATAGCCAGTGTCAGTAGGATCCCTTTCAGGATCTAAAAAATTTAAAACCCTATTTTTTTGATAGGTTCCCAGATTAAACCATATTAAGGGTAAGCTCAGTACACCTACAACCAATGCAGAGATAATATACTTCCAATCAATATCTGCTATAAACAACATGGCAGCAATAAAAAATATAAAAACCATAGCTGTACCAGCATCAGGTTGCTTTAGTATTAGGGCCACTGGAAAAAAAGCAAAGGCTAGGACTTTTAAAAGTACTAGGGGTTCATTAATCCTATCATGATTTATTTCCAAAAACTTAGCAAAAGAAATAATAAGGCCGATTTTAGCAAACTCAGCTGGTTGGAATCCAACAGGTCCAATTTGTAGCCAAGACCTAGAACCCCAATCCTCAGCTCCAACACCAAATTTCAAAACTGCTATTAGGAGTATATTGGAAACCACATAAATTGGAATATATAGTTTTCCCAGTATCTGATAATCCATCATTACTAAGAACAAGACCACTAGAAAACCTAAAATAGTCGCTAGAGTTTGGGTCTTTACTAGTCGGGTAGTCCCAAAGCTAAGTGTAGCACTGTATAATACTATAATTCCGTAAATACAGAGGATAATTGTAGTAAAAAGTAAAGTATAATCGAATTTTTTAAAAGACTTTTTATTAAAATTAAACATAATATTCTCCTTCTTTTTATTGATACTTATTATACCATACTTAAGCTTAGATAAATAGTAAAATCAAGTCTATTTATGGTATAGTATAGATAGGTGTTAGAGCTTTAAAAGTAAAATGTCTAGGAATTTTATAGGAAGTTAATAAGGCTAATAAAATTTTGAAAGGTTATTGTGAATAATGGACTTAAAATTTTTGATAAAAAAAGAGGCTAAAAAACTGGGAATAGACCTATGTGGTATTATGGAGTATGAAAACTTCAATGACCTGAGGGAATTCTACCAAATTAGAATAGATGAAAAGGCTACAAGTGAATTTGAAGAACTTGACTTAGATAAAAGGTTAGACCCTAGACTTACAATGGAAAATTGTAAGTCTATAATAGTTGTCGCTATGTCCTATAAGCACAACCAAGTAAGGCCAAGGGAATATGATGAAGGAGTTTTGTCTAAGTCCTCTTATGGTTGTGATTACCATCTGGTCTTAAGAGATAAGTTAGAAAAATTAGCAAAAAGATTATCAGCTTATATTGAGTTTGAATATAAATATTTTGTTGATACAGGTCCCTTAATAGATAGGGAGTTGGCTTTTAGAAGTGGCTTAGGTCATTTTGGAAAAAATTGTTCTATTATCAATGATGAATATGGGTCATATATTTTTATAGCTTATATTTTAACTGACTTGGATCTTGAAGGGGATCCAATGGTAGAAAAGACTTGTGGAGAGTGTAGTTTGTGCGTCGACCATTGCCCAGGAGGAGCCTTAAATGGAGACTATACAATGGATTCCAGGAAATGTATATCCTACATAAGTCAAAAGAAGGGTCTTATAAGTGAAGACGAAAGGGATAAATTAGGACTTAGGATTTATGGATGTGACCTATGTCAAGATATATGTCCTAAAAATAAAAATTTAAAGCTAGTTTATCATGAGGAGTTTTTACCCAAAATTACAGGGGGCTACCTAAGACCAGAAGAACTTTTGCATATGTCAAATAGGGAGTTTAAGTCTAAATATGGTAAAATGTCAGGAAGTTGGAGGGGGAAAAAAATCCTTTTGAGAAATGGTATAATAAACTTGGGAAATGGACGAGATAAAAGAAATTTGAAGTTTTTAAAATCCATTAAGTTAGAGGAAAATGAGGATCTAAAAACCTATATTAAATGGTCTATTGATAAAATAGAAAATAATATAGATTAGTTTTTATGATATAATTGAACTAGTATAATATAAGGAGGTCTATAATATGTCAAATGTACATGATTTAGATTTTTTAAAGGTTAAAATTCAAGAGTTAAAAGATGATGGGGTTTATAGGAAGTTACCAGTACTTGAAACGGCTAACCAAGCTGAAGTAATATTAAATGGCAAGTCTGTAATAAACCTATCTTCAAATAACTATCTAGGTTTTGCCAATCACCCAAGATTAAAGGCGGCTTCTATTGAAGCTGTGGAAAAGTATGGGGTTGGTTCAGGAGCAGTAAGGACTATAATTGGAAATATGGATATTCATGAAGAATTAGAAAGTGTTTTAGCAAAGTTTAAAAAAGAAGAAGCTGCTTTTGTATATCAATCAGGCTTTAACTGTAATGCTGGTACAATTCAAGCAGTGGCTGAAAAGGGAGATATAATTATATCTGATGAATTAAACCATGCTTCGATAATAGACGGTAGTAGGTTATCTAGGGCTGATAAGGCTATTTATAGGCATTCAGATATGAACCACCTAGAAGAGGTCTTAAAAGATGCTAGAAAAAATTATAGGAATATATTATTGATAACAGATGGTGTATTTAGTATGGATGGAGATATTGCAAAGCTTCCTGAGATAGTTGATTTAGCTGAAAAATATGAAGCTATGACCTATGTAGATGATGCACATGGTTCAGGAGTCTTAGGAGAAAGTGGAAGGGGAACAGTAGATCATTTTGGCTTACATGGAAGGGTAGACTTTACTATAGGAACCCTATCTAAGGCCATAGGGGTTGTAGGTGGCTATGTAGCAGGTTCTGAAACTATGTATGAGTGGTTAAGTCATAGGGCAAGACCAGCCTTATTTAGTACATCATTACCACCAGCAGCAATTGCAGCCATAACAGAGGCTATAAAAATGCTTAGTGAATCAACAGAATATACTGATAGACTTTGGGAAAATGCTAGATACTTCAAAGAGAAAATGGGAGAGCTAGGTTTTAACATTGGAAATAGTCAAACGCCAATAACACCAGTAATAATAGGTGATGAAGCAAGGTCTATGGAATTCAGTAGGAAGTTACTTGAAAATGGAGTTTTTGTATCGGCAATAGTATTCCCAACAGTTCCAAAGGGAACGGGTAGGGTAAGGTGTATGGTAACTGCAGAGCATACGAAAGAACAATTAGATAAGGCAGTTGAAGTATTTAAAAAAGTTGGAGAAGAAATGAAAATACTATAGGTCATAAAGGAGAGTTTACTCTCCTTTTATTTTGATTTTAATTAAAATATGGTTTAAAATATAGGTGATGGATTATGGTTGGTATTTTAGAGTTGGATATAATGATTTATGAGTCAAACTCACTGAAAGAAAAGAGGATGGTTATTAGGAGTCTGATAGCTAGCTTAAGGGCAAAACATAATATTTCTATTGCTGAAACAGACTTTATGGATAAGTGGAATAGGTCAATACTTACTTTAGCCTTGGTTTCAAATGATAAAAAAATCATTGAGAAAATATTAGATAATATGCTTTTAGCTATAGAAAATGACCACAGGTTAGAAGTCTTATCTCTTTATAGAGAAATAATATAGAGGTGATAATTTGAAAAAAGTTTTAAGTAAAAAGGATATAAAAGCAGTTATAGATATTTTGCTAGAGGATTTTCCAGATGCAAAAGCTGAATTAAATCATACAAATCCTTTTGAGTTATTAGTTGCAACAATTTTATCGGCTCAATGTACTGATGTTAGGGTCAACAAGGTTACTGATGTAATGTTTAAAGAATTAAAAACCCCATATGACTATGTTAAGCTAACAGAAGAAGAACTAGGAGAGAGAATTAGAACATGTGGTTTTTACAATACTAAGAGTAGGAATATCTTAGGGACCTGCCATATATTAATAAACAAGTATGGGGGACAAGTACCAGAAACCATAGAAGAGCTAATGGAATTACCTGGAGTTGGGAGGAAGACAGCCAATGTTGTTGCAAGCAATGCCTTCGGACTACCTGCCATAGCTGTTGACACCCATGTATTTAGGGTTTCAAATAGGATAGGTCTTGCTAGTGGAGACGATGTATGGGATGTAGAACAACAACTTATGAAAAATATAGATAAGGATATGTGGACAAAGGCCCACCATTTAATTATTTTTCAGGGAAGAAGGGTTTGTAAAGCAAGAACTCCTCTTTGTGGCCAATGTTCCCTTAATGAATATTGTTTATACTATAAGCAAAACAAGGAGTAGGTATGTATGGAACAATTTAAAGAACAAAAGGACTTAATATTTGCCCTAGACATAGGCACAAGAAATATAATTGGGATAATAGGTAAAGAAGAAGATGGTAAGTTTAATATACTGGACTATAGGATTAAATCCCATAATAAGAGGAACATGTATGATGGACAAATTCATGACATAGAAGGTGTAGCTAGGCTGGTAAGTGAAATCAAATCGGATTTAGAAGTTTCTAATTCTATAAAATTAGAACACGTTGCCCTAGCAGCAGCAGGTAGGGCCTTAAAGACTGAAAAACTTTACTATGAGATGGATTTAGATAAGGAAACAGAGATTGAATTATTTCATATAGAAAATTTAGAGTTGAACACCCTAAATGAAGCTAAGACTATGATTGAAGATGGTGGCCAGTCTTATAGCAACTTTAAGTATTATAGCATAGGCTATACTGTAATGAACTATTACTTAGATGGAGATAAGATAAAAAATCCTGCTGGCCATAAGGCTAAGAAGATAGGTGTTGAAATTTTGGCAACTTTTCTTCCTAAAATAGTAGTAGAGGGGCTTTATTCTGTAATTGCTAAAGTGGGCTTAGAAATTACCAGTATAACCTTAGAGCCTATAGCTGGTATAAACGTTTCTATAAAAGAGGAATTAAGGTTGTTAAATTTAGCTTTGGTAGATATAGGAGCTGGAACATCTGATATAGCTATTACTAAAAATGGCGAAATAAGCTATTATGGAATGACTCAAGTGGCAGGAGATGAAGTAACAGAAACTTTAATTAAGAAATATCTTTTAGATTTTAACCAGAGTGAAGATCTTAAATTAGACTTGGATAACAGGGAAGAGTTTCTAGTAAAAAACATCTTAGGTATGGAGGATACTCTTACTAGGAAAGATATATTAGATTCCCTAGAAGATGTTTTAGATGAAATTGCCAGTGAAATTGCCAGTGAGATACTGGAATTTAATGGTAAAGGACCAGATGCTGTGTTTTTAATTGGTGGGAGTAGTAAGCTTCCTACAATTGGTCATAGGATATCAGAGAAACTTGGGATACCTAAAGAAAGGGTAGCTATTAGGAATATAGAACTTTTAGATAATGTCATATGTAGGGAAAATCTAAGTGGACCTGATATGATAACAGCAGTGGGAATAGGGCTAGAAGCAGGCCAAAGAAAGTATAGGAATTTTATAGAGGTTGACTTTAATGGCCAGGTCATAAAAATATTTAATACTGAAAACATTAAGGTGTCAGACATATTAATAATGTCTGGCTTTAATCCCAAGGACTTACTTCCTGTATGGTCACAAGATATAGTTTATTTTATAAATGGAAAGAAAAGAAAGATTAAGGGACTAGAAGGCAGTAGGCCTATAATAAGCCTAAATGGACAGGAAGCCAGCTTAAAATCAGAAGTGGCCCATAATTCTAAAATAGAAATCATAAGGAGTAAACCAAGCAAAGCTTTAGAAATTAACCTATCTAAAATACTTTCTGATGAAGAAAAAGAATCTGATATAAGGGTGAATGGCCAATTTGTAGACCCAGATTATATTATTAGAGATGGGGATGAAATCGAAACTATTCTAGGTGAT
>CAZRYA010000011.1:0-7977 GCA_964604235.1 uncultured Tissierellaceae bacterium
AAAGATATAGAATTTAAAGAGGTTGAAAGGCTATCTAATGAAAATAGGGATGGTTTTGGGAGTACGGGAGTAAAGTAGGAGGCAGACAATGAAGATAGGATTTATAGGAGGAGGCAATATTGCCAAGTCTATTATAGGAGGAATAATTTCTTCTGGTCTATATGATTCTGAAGATATAATAGTATCCACTAAGACATTAGCAACAAGGGAAAAATTAAGGGATGAGTTTAAGCTGGGCCTAAGAGATAAAAATAGTCTGGTTGCAAGTGAAGTAGACATACTATTTCTAACAGTTAAACCTAATATATATGAAGAAGTTATATTTGAAGTAAGAGATTCTATAAAGGAAGATGTAATAGTTGTACTTGTAGCAGCAGGTAAGACTATTAGATGGACCAAGGAGAAGTTTAACAGGGATATAAAAATTGTCAAGTCAATGCCCAATACACCTGCCCTAGTGGGACAAGCAATGACAGGTATAGCTTTTTCGGATAATCTAACTGATGAAGACCAGTCTATAATATTAGATATATTCAATTCATTTGGAAGGTCAGAAGTAGTAGATGAATCATTGATGGATGTAGTTACAGGGGTCAGTGGTTCTTCGCCAGCCTATATCTACATGATAATAGAAGCAATGGCAGACTGTGCAGTTCTTAGAGGGATGAAAAGAGACCAGGCCTATAACTTCGCTGCCCAATCAGTAATGGGAGCAGCTAAGATGGTACTGGACACAGGGGACCATCCAGGAGTTTTAAAAGATAAGGTTTGTTCTCCAGGAGGCACGACAATAGAAGCTGTTGCCAAACTGGAAGAATTAGGACTTAGAAGTGCAATGATTCAAGCCATGAATGCCTGTATTGATAAGTCAATAGAAATGACAAAACAGTAGAATATATCTTCTACTGTTTTACTATATATTTTATTATATCATCAAGTGGTTGACTTGAATCAATATTGTTAAGGCTAGTAATTTTACTCCACTGGTCAAATTGACTAACTAACATTTTTTCAACAGGAATAGGAAGTTTCCCATTCATTCGACTTGAAAATCTAGATTTAATTGTATCCAAGTCTAGGTTAAACTTGTATTTGCAGCTATCAGGGATTTTGCTAAGTCTATCTAGGTCACTGACTTCAGCCACTAGATATATAAGATTTGTAGCTGAATCACTTGCATCTATTAGCTTTTCATAGAATATATTCCAAGCTTCATTTTCGTTCTTAGCCATTCTCAAATAGTCCTTACCAGAAAATACATCAGCTTGAATTCTAAGCTTCATTTCATTTGCCACAGTAGACTTACCAGTACAACTTTGGCCCATCAGTATATATAACATAAGATCTCTCCCTTACTTTTAATATAAGTAAATTATACCAAGAATATAGACATAGTCTATATTAATTTAAAATATAATATGGGCTGCTATGGCTATTACAGGCAGGGTAATTAAAGTTCTTTCAATGTAGATTAAAAATAAATCTAAAGGTGATATATCTATTTGAGAACCTAATATTACTGCTCCTGCCTCTGATAGGTAAACTAGTTGGGTTACAGATAGGCTAGCAACTACAAACCTTGTCATTTCACTTGGTATACCTGCTCCTAGTACAGATGGCAGAAACATATCTGCAAAACCTATCATTATTCCTCTGGAAGCCTCTTGGGCATAAGGAATTTGTAGTAGTTTCAATAGGGGGATAAATGGCATTCCCAACAACTGAAATAGACTGGTATACTCTGCCACTATAAGGCCTATTGTTCCAAAGGCCACTATGGCTGGTAGAACTCCAAACCATAGGTCCAACACTGAGAATAGTCCATTGGACAAAAATTCTCCTAGTTTGAAGTTTTCATTGGACCTAGCCATACCTAATTCTAATCCCCAAGAAAAGTTACTATGTCCTTCTGGGACATCTTCTCCTAGGTCAGCCTTGTTATTATTGTAATAGCTATCATCCTTTGATTTTAAAGGTGGAAGTTTTGGCATTACAATTGCTGCTACTATACCTGCTAGAGTTATTGTTAAATAGTAGGGGCCAAATAAATGGGAAAGCCCTACTTGCTCCAGTACAACTAGGCAGAAGGTAATAGAAACGGCTGAAAAGGTAGTTGCTATTACTGCCGCTTCTCTTTTAGTATAGTAGCCTTCTAGATACTGTTTATTTGTCAGAGCAACACCTACTGTACCATCTCCAACCCAAGATGCTACACAGTCAATTGAAGAACGACCTGGTAGGCCAAAGAGTGGTCTCATTACAGGTGTAAGTAAGGCACCAACTAATTCTAATAGTCCAAAGTCTGTAAGCAGGGGTAGTAAAAAACCTGCAAATAAAAAGATTGAAAATAAGCCAAGTATTAAATCATATAGTATAAGTCCACCTGTGTCTTCAGACCATATAAATTCAGGTCCAATTTTAGTAAAGATTAGTGTAGCTAGTATAAAACCTACAAGTCTAATGAAGACCCAAGGTGTAGAAACTAGAAACATAGAGTTAAACCTATTAATTTTTTTAGGCTTAGATATTTTAAATAAAAGGCTTAAAATAGCTGAAACTCCAATAAATATGAGTACAATTAGCGGAATTTGACCTGCTAAAAAATCAGATAATTTACTGGCAAGTAGGGCTACGAATATGGTGGTTTTACCTTCGTATTGAAAGGGGACCATAAGTAGCAAGACTCCTAAAATTGATGGGATTAAAAATTTAAAGTAATCCCCTAATGAAAAACTTTTCTTTGATAATTTGTTATTCATAAAATAACCTCCTAAATTTGTAATAAAGAGAATAAAAAAACGCCCTCGCCCCTAAGAATAAATCTTAGGAACGAAAGCGTAGCTTCGCGTTGCCATCCTATTTTATTTATATTTCACAATATAAATCTTTTTAGGTACTAACATACCCTATCACTGTAACGGGTGATACCGTTGTAGCCTACTTAATTCGGTACAAAACTCAAAGGCTCTTTTCCCTTTAACTTACTTTGTCTCCTTTCACCATCTGAGACTCGCTAAGAAAGCTATATTAAAGATACTGTCCTCATCGAAGTTTTTATTCGCTTTTTTGAAATTAAATAGATTATATACCAAACAATAAAATAAGTAAAGTAAAAAATAAAAGAAATGAATAATTCTTAGATTTAGGGTATAATGTAATAGTATGTATTTTTAAGCAGGAGAAAATTAGGAGGAGTGGAATGATGAATAAGAAGAAAAAAGGTCTAGGTTACATAGCACTAACTGTGTTACTAGCTTCTACATTAACTTTAACAGCATGTGGAGATAAGGGTGGAAAGAAAGCAGCAGGAAATGACTCAGAAGTAGTTGCAACTGTAAACGATGAAAAGATAACTAAAGATGAACTTTATGATGCTTTAGTAGCTCAAGGTGGAGATAGGGTGCTAGATGCATTAGTAATGGAAAAAATAGTATTATTAGAAGCAGAGAAACAAAATATAAAGATAGACCAGGCTAAAATAGATGCTGAAATTGAAACTATGGCTGAAAACAATGGTGGAATGGAAGCCTTAGAAGCTAGTATGGCAATTTATGGCATGGATTTAGATACTCTTAAGAAAAATATAGAGACTAATTATACATTAGAAGCCCTATTGGAGCCTTATGCTGATATAACTGAAGATGATATGAAAGCATATTTTGAAGAAAATAAGGATGCTTATGGTAGCCAAGAACAAGTAAAAGCTAGTCACATTTTAGTAAAAGACGAAGCCTTAGCTAAAGAAATAGAAGAAAAATTAAAGGCTGGTGAAGATTTTGCAGAACTAGCTAAAGAGTATTCTGAAGATCCTGGTAGTAAGGAATTAGGTGGAGATTTAGGATTTTTCCCAAGGGGTATGATGGTTCCAGAATTTGAAGAAGCAGCTTTTAATGCTGAGATTGGTAAGGTAACTGAACCAGTTAAATCAGAACATGGTTATCATATTATCAAAGTTGAAGAGAAAAAAGAAGGAAATGAAGCAAATTATGAAGATGCTAAAGATCAAGTTAAGAGTTCTTTAATTCAAGCTAAGTCACAAGAAATATATCCTATATGGTATGAAGAAAAGCTTACTGACTATAAGATAGAGACTTTTTTAAATAACTAATAGGAAAATTTAATATAAGAATAAAGAATAACCTATGTCTATTTGATTAGATATAGGTTATTTTTATGGATATCATTGGAAAAAAATATTGACAAAATAATAACAAGATGATATAGTTAAATTAACAACAAGTTAAGTGCCATAAGAAATTATCAGAATAGTTGAATTAGTTCCAAAAAATAAGGAGGGGTAAAAATGTTAAATAAAAAAATGATTTAAACTATGATAGAGAAAATGTTTTCTTACTTGGTAAAAATGAAAATGGAAAAGTTGTAAATTATGATGTAAATGGAAAAGTATTAGATGTTATAGAGTATAAAAATGGAGCAAAAAATGGCCTATGTGAGAAGTATCATACAACAGGTTATATAAGGGAAATGGGAAAGTATGAAGATAACGAAAGAAAAGGTATTTGGTTAGAATACGATATGAAGGGGAACTTAATTGACACTAAACGCTATGCTTAGGAGGACCTATGAATAAATTTAAAATACATAAATAATCCTATACTTATAAGGTCTAAGTATAGGATTATTTATGTTAAAAGGCAGGTTTTACTCCACCCTTAAATTCTTCAATTATATAGTCTCTCACTTTATCAGATTGTAAATTTTCTATTAGCTTTTTGTATTTATCTTCATCTT
The DNA here is from genome assembly GCA_964604235.1 of uncultured Tissierellaceae bacterium. GTDB lineage: Bacteria > Bacillota > Clostridia > Tissierellales > Tissierellaceae > CAZRYA01. The sequence continues at coordinate 4,753 of CAZRYA010000011.1, forward strand.
TTTCACCTTTTCTTACAGCTACTAGGTTGGCATAGGGTGAATCTCCACCTTCTATTAAAATGCTATCAGATAGAGGATTAAGACCTGAGTCAAGAGCATAGTTACCATTTATTACAGCCCCATCAACATCATCTAGAACCCTTGGAAGTACAGCTGCCTCAAGAGGTTTAAATACTAACTTTTTAGGATTATCTAAAATATCTTTTTCAGTAGCTTCAAGTCCAGCATTTGGATCAAGTTTTATTAGACCTTCAGACTCTAAAAGTAAAAGAGAACGAGCTCCATTAACTGTGTCATCAGGAATGGCTATTGTGGCTCCATCAGATATTTCATTTAAGTCTTTAAGTTTATTTGAATAAAGTGCAATTGGTTCAATATGGATATTTCCTATTGAAACTATATCTAGACCATCATTTTCAATAGCATTATCTAGGAAGGGACCATGTTGGAAGAAATTGGCATCAATATCACCGTCAGCCAAGGCCTTATTAGGAAGGTTATAGTCAGTAAATTCAACGATTTCTAACTCTATGCCTTCAGCCTTTAGGTCATCTTCAATTAATTCTACAATCTGTCTATGAGGAGTAGGGCTAACCCCTATTATTATTTTGTTTTTACCACTAGAAGTCTCTTTTTTACCACAACCTGTGATTAATAATCCTAGACTTAAACCTATTAAAGCTAATTTTAAAACTTTTTTCATTTTTATATCCCCCTTATTTTTTATTTATTTTAAAAGCAATTATATTGCCTAAAAATTGAACAGCTTGAACAAGTATTACTATTACTAAAACAGCATAAATCATAACATCTGTTTGAAACCTATTATAACCATAACGAATGGCCAAGTTACCTAAGCCCCCTCCGCCAAAGGCACCAGCCATGGCTGAATATCCAATTAAGTTTATAACAGTCAGGGTAACTCCAGATACAATAGAAGGCATGGCCTCCTTAATTAAAATTTTACTTATTATTTGACTATTGGTAATTCCCATTGATAAGCCAAGTTCTATCAGGCCATTGTCAACCTCTTTTAAACTAGATTCAATAAGTCTAGCAACAAAAGGTGCAGCAGCAATTGAAAGACCAACAATGGCAGCAGTAGGTCCTATCCTAGTCCCAACTATTAATTTAGCCAGTGGAAACAAAAGAACCATCAGTATTACAAATGGAATAGACCTAAATATATTTACTAAAAAGTCCAGGCTCCTATTGATGGTTTTGTTTTCCATAAGGCCATTGGGGCTTGTTACAAATAGGCAGATTCCAATTGGAAAACCTAGTATTAAGGCTATGATACTTGAACCTAGGACCATATAGATAGTTTCTAGCAAGGGTATTGCAATTAACCCAGCCATTAGATCACCTCCACGTGAATTTGATTGTCTTTAAGAAAATCAATAGAATTTTCTACTTGTTCATCAGGGCCAATTAACTCCAAAATCAAGTGTCCAACATTGGATTCTTGAAGCTTGTTAATGTTGCCAGATAAAATATTTACATCTACATCAAAGGTTTTTATTAGTTTAGATACAATAGGGGCCTTTGAATTTTCTCCTAGAAAACTAAGTCTTATCAGCTTACCCTTAAAGAATTGAGGGTCTAGAAACTCTTCTTCCACATCACCTTGTAGGGAGTCTATAAATAGTTTAGCGGTTTTCGTTTTAGGATTTCTAAAGATTTCTTTAACTGTATTTTCTTCAACTATCCTTCCATTTTCCATGATAGCAACTCTTTCACAAATTTCTTTGACTACTTCCATTTGATGGGTAATCATTACTATTGTAAGACCCATTTCCTTTTGAATTTTTGAAAGAAGCTGTAAGATTGACTTTGTAGTTTTAGGATCAAGGGCAGAAGTAGCTTCATCTGATAGAAGAACCTTAGGATTATTTGCAAGAGCCCTAGCTATGGCAACTCTTTGCTTCTGTCCTCCAGATAGTTCCCTGGGATAGGAGTATTTTTTGTCCTCTAATTCCACATATTTTAATAGTAAATTAACCCTTTCTTCTATTTGGTTTTTTGCTAACTTTTCAGCCTTTAAAGGAAAGGCTATATTATTAAATACATTTTCTTGGGCCAGAAGATTGAAATTTTGAAAAATCATACCTATGTTTTTTCTCTCCCTTCTTAGGTCTTCTTTAGAAAGGGAGCTTATGTCTACTCCATCTATGAGGATTTGGCCAGATGTTGGCTCTTCTAACCTATTGATACATCTTAATACTGTAGATTTACCAGCACCAGAGTAGCCTATTATTCCAAAAATTTGTCCCTTATCTATATTCAAAGATATTCCGTCTATAGCTTTAACCCTAGTAGACTCACTTTCAAATGTCTTAGTTAAATTATTTATTGTAATCATATATAATGCCTCCTTGATTTTAGGTATAAAAAAAGAACTTTCTTCCTTTGCCGAAGCAAAGGGACGAAAGTTCGTGTTACCACCCTAGTTTATATTAATTTCACAATTAATACCTTATCAGGTACAAAGCTAATATACCCTATCACTATAACGGGTGAATCCGTAAGAACCTAAAGGAAATCCTCTCGACCCTTAAACTCAGAGACCATTTTCAACCTACTATTTCTTACCTCTTTTCACCAAGGGAGGCTCTCTTTGAAGAAAATCATAAATTTACTTTTCTCATCTACGCTTGTTTTCATTTATCTTAATAGCAAGTATAGCAATAAAAAAAACCAATGTCAAGAAAAAAGTTAAAGTTTTTGAAACTTTAATAGACATTATATTTTTTTTATGATATTCTAATAAAAAGAAAATATTACCTTTAATCCGATCCAGAGAGGTTGGGAAGGAAGCATAAAAAAGTCCTAGCATTGCTATGTCTTCCTTTAGTGGAAGACATTTTTTTATGCCTACCTTTTAGACAGGGAATTAAAAGGAGGAATTAAAATGCTTACAAATAGAAATTTACTAGATCCCTTAGATTTTAATTTAGAGGAACTAGAGGAAATCTTTAACTTGGCTGAAAGTATAATAGAAAATCCATCTGACTACAATCAATTATGTAGGGGGAAAATATTAGCTAGTTTGTTTTTTGAACCTAGTACTAGAACTAGACTAAGTTTTGAAGCTGCCATGTTTAGGCTAGGTGGAAATGTAATAGGCTTTTCTGAAGAAGGGTCTTCTTCTGTAAAAAAAGGAGAAAGTCTTCTAGATACAATAAAGACAGTAGCTTCATATGCAGATATTATAGCTATGAGGCA
>CAZRYA010000011.1:7987-10918 GCA_964604235.1 uncultured Tissierellaceae bacterium
AGGGGGCTGCAAAGTATGTGGCAGATAGCTCTAAGGTTCCCGTTATAAATGCAGGAGATGGTGGGCACCAGCATCCAACTCAAACACTGACAGACCTTTTAACTATAAGGGAGGCCAAGGGAAGACTGGATAATATGACAATAGGACTTTGTGGAGATTTAAAGTTTGGAAGGACAGTCCATTCATTAATAAAAGCAATGAGCAGGTATGAAAATATTAAATTTGTACTAATATCTCCAAGAGAGTTGGTAGTACCAGATTATATAATAGAAGTATTAAATAAGACCTCCTGCCCCTATAAAGAAGTTGACAGGCTGGAAGATGTAATAGGTAAGTTAGATATACTTTATATGACTAGGGTCCAAAAGGAAAGATTTTTCAATGAGGCAGACTATATAAGGCTTAAAGATTCTTATATTTTAAATAAAGAGAAATTGAATATGGGCAAATCAGATTTGGCAGTCTTACATCCCCTACCGAGGGTAAATGAAATAAGCATAGAGGTAGATAATGATCCTAGGGCTTGGTACTTTAGACAGGTAGAATGTGGTATGTATGTTAGAATGGCACTAATAGCCAAATTATTGGGGGCGAAATAATGTTAAATATAAATAGTATATCTAAGGGAATTGTAATAGACCATATTGACCCAGGCCATGGCTACTATATTTTCAATATTTTAGGCCTAGACAAGGCTGACTTTACAGTAGCTCTTATTATGAATGCAGTGAGTAAGAAATATGGAAGAAAAGATATTATAAAGATAGAAAATGTAATAGACTTAGATTTAAAGATGTTGGGTTTTATAGATCCTAATATTACAGTTAATATTATCGAAGGAGAAAAGATTACTGAGAAGATTAACCTATCTTTACCAGATGAGGTTGATAACCTAATTAAGTGTAGTAATCCAAGGTGTATAACGACTGTAGAGAGGAGCCCTAAGCATAGTTTTGTCTTGATAGACAGGGATGAAAAGAAGTATAGGTGTAAGTATTGTGATCAAATATATTCTTGGGAGGATTAAATGAAAACTTTAATTAAAAATGTAAGAATAGTAGATTGTGAGAAAGACTTTGTAGGTGACTTATTAATTGAAAATGGAAAGATTGTAGATTATGGTAGTCAGTTAGATGTAATTGGAGATTTGATTATACTTGGGGAAGACATGGTCCTAATGCCATCCTTTGTGGACTTACATGCTCATTTTAGAGAGCCAGGCTTTACAGAAAAAGAGACAATTGAAAGTGGAAGTAGGGCAGCCTTAAAGGGAGGATTTACCCTAGTAAATACCATGGGAAATACTAAGCCAATTTGTAGCTCTATGGAAGTTTTTAATCAGGTTATGGACCAGTCAAGGGACTTAGATTTAATAGATATCCACCAAGTAGTATCAGTGACTAAAGACTTTGATGGGTTAGACATAAGCCATTTAGATAGTTTAACCAATCAGGTCAAATGTATTTCTGATGATGGTTATGGGGTTATGTCCAATATAACCATGTATAAGGCAATGGAAAAGGCCCTTGAGAAGGACTTATTAATAATGAGCCATGCTGAAGACATGGACTTGACTAAGATAGACTATAGGATTTCAGAAAATATAATGACAGCTAGGGATATTTATCTTTCGGAAGTTACAGGAGCTAGGCTCCATATGAGTCATGTTAGTACTAAGGAAGCTATTGATATGGTAAGGATAGGCAAGGCTAAGGGGGTCAAGGTAACTTGTGAGGTTACTCCCCACCATATAAGTTTATATGATAGGGATTACAAGGTAAACCCACCAATAAGAAAGAGGGAAGATATAGAGGAATTAATCAGGGGGATTAAAGATGGAACGGTTGATGCAATAGCTACAGACCATGCTCCTCATACTAAAGAAGATAAGGAGGAGGGTGCACCTGGAATGTCAGGAATAGAAGTTGCCTTTCCTATAAGTTACACTACACTTGTAGCTGGTAACCACATAGACTTAAAAAAATTATCAGATATAATGTCAGCTAAGCCAGCTGAAATTTTAGGCTATAAAAAGGGACGAATAGAAGTGGGCTATGATGGAGATGTGGTTCTGGTAAACTTAAATAATGAAATAGAAATAGATGGTGAAAAATTTATATCTAAGGGGAAAAATACTCCTTATAATGGGATGAGATTTAAGGGTGAGCTAATATATACAATAAAGGCTGGTAAGATCAAGTACCAAAAGGAGGATAAATAAATGTTAGTTGATAGACTGTATAGGGAAATCGAAAACAAGGGAAATGTATGCGTAGGTTTAGATACTAGTTTAGATTATATTCCAAGGGGAATGAAAGAAAAATATCAAAATATAGAAGATATATTATTTGCCTTTAATAAAGAAATAATAGATTCTAGTGAAGATATAGTGGCTATTTATAAGTTGCAGATAGCCTATTATGAAAGTTATGGAATCAAAGGCTTGATGGCCTATAAGAAAACCTTAGAGTATTTAAAGAGTAAGGAATTACTTTCAATTGGGGACATAAAAAGAGGGGATATATCTTCAACAGCAGACATGTATGCAAGGGCTCATTTTGAAGGGGACTTTGAAGCAGATTTAATTACCCTAAATCCCTATATGGGTTTCGATAGCCTAAGTCCTTACTTAAAGTATCTAGAAAGTGGCAAGAAGGGAATATATGTATTGATGAGAACTTCCAATCCAGGAGCCAAGGACCTGGAGTATTTAAAGGCAGATGGCAAGTATATCTACAACCATGTTGGAGATAAGCTATTAGAACTAGGCAAAGACTATATGGGTACTTGTGGCTATAGTTCACTTGGGGCTGTCGTAGGGGGGACGCATATAGACCAAGCCAAGGAAATAAGAGACAGGTATGAGCATATGCAATTTTTAATTCCAGGTTATGGGGCCCAAGGCGGTAAGGCAAGTGATGTAAAAAATTA
>CAZRYA010000011.1:10928-17201 GCA_964604235.1 uncultured Tissierellaceae bacterium
TAAAAGATGGCAATGGAGGAGTTGTAAATTCCTCTAGGGGAATAATAAAGGCTTATGAAAATTACCCAGATGGAAGTGAGAATTTAAAGAAATACACTAGGCAAGCTGTTTTAAAAATGAGGGAGGACCTAGGCTATGAAAGAAAATTATAGGAAGTGTAAAATTCTATATAATAGGCAGATACAAGAGGGGATATATGAGATAAAGTTAGAAGGGAATTTTAAAGGTCAGCCAGGACAGTTTTATATGATAAGGGGATGGGAGGGAAATGACCCTCTCCTAGCTAGACCAATTTCTATTTTAGATATAGAAGAAGATGGAATTTCATTTTTATATGAGGTTAGGGGGAAGGGAACTCACATAGTTTCCAAATTGGGAATAGGGGATGAACTTTCTATTTTGGGACCTTTGGGCAATGGCTTCAAAGATTATGAGGGTAAGAAACTAGCCCTAGTTTCTGGTGGGGTTGGGATAGCTCCTATGAAATATATGGCAAAAAAATTAGGTGTGAAGGCTGATTTGTATTGTGGCTTTAGAGATAGGGCCTATTATATAGACCAAATGAAAGACCTAGTGGATAATATCTATATAGCAACAGAAACAGGATTAGAAGGACATAAGGGCTATATTGTAGACCTAGTAAAAGACGACTATGATTTAATTTTAGCCTGTGGGCCAATCCCTATGTTTAAGTCATTAAAGGAAAAATTTGGAGATGAATTAAACTTACAGATTTCAATGGAGAGCAGAATGGCATGTGGAATAGGAGTTTGTTTGGGATGTGTAGTAAATACCTTAGATGGAAATAAGAGGGTATGTAAAGAGGGGCCTGTATTTTATTCTAAGGAGGTAGTCTTGTAATGAAGATAAACATAGGCGGAGTAGAATTTAAAAACCCTGTAATAGGGGCTTCGGGAACTTTTGGTTTTGGTAGGGAGATAGATGAGTATTACCCAATTGAAAAATTAGGTGGTATTGCCACTAAGGGCCTAACTTTGGAAAGTAGGTTAGGTAATGAGGGAATTAGAATCCATGAAACAGCCAGTGGAATAATGAATTCTATAGGCTTACAAAACCCAGGTGTTAGAAATTTTATAGAAGAAGAACTCCCTTTTTTAAAGGAAAAAGACCTTGTAATTATGGCTAATTTAGGCGGGAGTTATATAGAAGATTATGTAGAAGCTGTTAAACTTTTGAACAATACCAGTGTGGATATAATAGAATTAAACATATCTTGCCCTAATGTCCGTCAGGGTGGAATGGCCTTTGGTATAAAATGCTCCAGCGCAGGTGAAATAGTTAGAGAAATTAGAAAAAACACAGATAAACCTCTAGTTGTTAAGTTATCACCTAATGCGGAAAACATAGTTGAAATGGCAGTGACTTGCCAAGAATCAGGGGCAGATGGCCTATCTTTGGTAAATACTTTTAATGCTTTAGCAATAGATATAAATACTAAAAAACCTATATTTAACAATATTACAGCAGGTTTGTCAGGTCCAGCTATTAAACCCATAGCCCTTAGGATGGTCTATCAGGTTTGTAAGAGTGTGAGTATTCCTGTAATAGGCCTAGGTGGAATATCTACATGGGAAGATGGAATAGAATATATTATGGCAGGGGCATCAGCTATAGAGGTTGGTACAGCTAATTTTACCAATCCCATGGCTTGTTTAGATATCGTTAGAGGTATGGAAGAATATATGGTTAGAGAGGGAATAAGGTCCCTAGATGAAATTCGAGGAATAATTTAGGAGGTATTAATATGATAGAAGATTTATTGAAAGAATCAGAGGCTTATTTAAAGGGACATTTTTTGTTATCATCTGGAAAACATAGTGATGGATATGTCCAGTGTGCTAGGTTGCTTCAGTATCCAGACAAGGCTGAAGAAGCTTTAAAACCAGTAGTGGAAAAATTGAAGGACTTAAAAATTGACAAGGTTGTAGGACCAGCTATGGGAGGTATTATAGTTGCCTATGAGTTAGGAAGACAACTAGGTCTACCAGCTTTATTTACTGAAAGGGTAGATGGGGAAATGGTTTTCAGAAGGGGTTTTGAAATTAAAGAAGGTGACAATGTACTTATAGCAGAGGATGTTGTGACTACTGGAAAATCGGCTAAAGAAGCCATTGAAGCAGTTTTGAAACTAGGTGGTAATGTAGTTGGAGTAGGGGCTTTAATAGATAGGACCAATGGTGATTTTGAATATCCTCTATATGCAGCTGGTAAGGTAGAAATAGAAAGCTATGATCCGGAAAGCTGTGACTTGTGTAAACAAGGAATTAAAATAGTAAAACCTGGAAGTAGAAAATAGAGCTATAGGCTCTATTTTTGTTTTGGAATCCTCTTCTAATTGAAAGTTAATCTTTAATAACATATAATATAGTTGGAGTATTTTACTTATATATAGCTATTATTAGGAGTGGATATATGTTTAATAAGGATTTAAAGTTAAATTTAGATAAAAAGATAATTAGGAAGAATAATATTCCCCTATTGTACAAGGATGACCAATGGATAAAACTTTTTGGCGAGATTGAAGACAAGTCTTTAATAGAGACCTTAGATACTTATAAAGGATAGGATGGATGAGTTACAGTTTGAGTTAGAATTAATACCAGGCAAGATAAGAGATGCTAATTTTAGACTTTTAGAAGCAACTGTTGCCATAGGTTATAGTGAGATAAAGCTTAAGAGAGAAGTTTTGGAAGAAAGTAGTAGGGAACTAGAAGAATTAAGAGTTAGGTTAAGAGAGTTAGTTGAGATTAAATATGATGCTGAAACTTGGGTAAATGAAGGTTATTTGTACCTACATGGCCTATTGGGAAGTGAAGTGATAGACCAAATTGATAGGGAAAGACTTGATTGAAATGAGACTTATTCACGGAATAGATATTGTAAAGATTGAGAGAATAGGTGGATTATATTTAAAATATAGTGCTAAATTCCTAGAAAAAGTATATACTAATAATGAAATAGAATATATTAAAGTTAAAAACTATAGTATTGAAACGATGGCAGGAATTTTTGCTTCGAAAGAAGCTATTAGTAAGGCGTTAGGAACAGGGATAGGAAAAACCAGTTGGAAGGATATTGAAATTTTACACAATGAATCTGGAAAACCTTATGTAAAACTTCTAAATAAAAATCAATTAGATATGGTCAATTTAGAGTTGTCTATATCACATGAGAAAGATTATGCCGTAGCTTCAGTTGTAGGCTTTTGTATAAAACATTAGGAGGTAGGTTTATGTACACGCTAGATAATATTAGACCTGTGTGGGCTGAGGTTAATTTAGATAACCTAGTCCATAATATTCAAGAGATTAGAAAAAATGTTTCAAGTGATTCTTTAGTAACTGCTGTGGTTAAGGCTAATGCTTATGGCCATGGTTCTGTTGTTCTAGCAAAATTGTTTTTGGAAAATGGAGCTGATAGGTTAGCAGTTGCAACCTTATCTGAAGCTATAGAACTTAGACAGGCTGGAATAGATTCTGAAATACTTGTACTAGGTTATACTCAAATATCAGAATATGGAAAGTTAATAGACTACAATATAACACAAACTATATTTTCTTTAGACCAAGGAATAAAAATAAGTGACAAGGCTTTAGATTTGGGTAAGAATATAAAAATACATATAAAATTAGATACTGGAATGAGTAGACTAGGATTTTTATGTACTGATGACTCAGTGGATGAAATCAATAGGATTTACAATTTACCCAATGTAGAAATAGAAGGAATCTTCACCCACTTTGCAAGGGCAGATGAATTTGATAAAAGTTTTACACAAGTTCAATATAGTAGATTTATGGAAATGGTTAAAAAATTAAATGATCAGGGAGTTAGTATTCCTATAAGACATGTTTCTAATAGTGCAGCGATTATAGACATAGGGGACTATAACCTAGATATGGTTAGGGCAGGTATAATGTTATATGGGCTTTACCCTTCCAATGAGGTTAAAAGGGATATTGACCTAAGACCAGCCATGGCTTTGAAAACAAAAATATCCCATATTAAGGATTTGGATGAATCTATTGGTATAAGTTATGGTCATGCATATAAGACTGATAAGAAGACAAGGGTTGGCACATTGCCTCTAGGCTATGCAGATGGTTTTACAAGGTTGTTTTTTGACAAGGTCAGGGTTTGTATAGGTGGTCATATGGTAAAGGTAATTGGGAAAATCTGCATGGACCAATGTATGGTTGACTTAACTGATTTTGTTGATATAGAAATAGGAGATGAAGTGACAATATTTGGCTATGAAGATGGACTTCCTACAGCAGAAGACTTAGGAAATGTATTGGGAACTATAAATTATGAAATAGTTTGTATGGTTGGAAGAAGAGTTCCAAGAGTATACATAAGGAATAATCAAATAGTAGATTATATAGATTATTTAATTGACTAGCTAAAGATTGACCTTGGACCATATTATATATATAATTAAGGGGAACTATTCTATATATGGAGGTGTATTTTAATGACTGAAACTAATGGCATGGGAGCCATATATCCTAAGCTTTTAAAAGAAGTTGAAGTCAAATTGCCAATGAAGTGTGAAACACCTGACTTAATAAAAGACACTATGAAACTTTTTATAGAAAATAAGAAAAGTTTGACAGAGAGATTGAAAGAAGGGTATATAGAGATGGGTGAAATAAATATAGAGCTAGCAGAGTATGGAATTGAACAGGACCTACGTGATTTAATAATATATGAGGCTAGTCTAACAGGGCGTGGTTTATGATGATAGTTAAAAGAGGAGATATATTTTATGCTGATTTAAGTCCCGTTGTAGGATCAGAGCAAGGTGGGATAAGGCCTGTGCTTGTTATTCAAAATAATATTGGTAACAAATACAGCCCTACTGTAATCATTGCAGCAATAACATCTCAGATAAATAAGGCGAAGCTTCCAACTCATGTAGAGATAAACGCTACAGAATATGGATTACCAAAAGACTCAGTAGTTTTATTAGAACAAATAAGGACTATTGATAAGAAGCGTTTAAGAGAGAGAATAGGAAAATTCAGTGATGAGATGATGGAAAGTATTAATGAGTCTTTACAGATTAGTTTAGGCTTAGTTTCCATGTAACCTTACATATTAGAAATAAGCATTACATAATGCTTATTTTTTTTGTATATTTATAGTATAATGTATTCATTGCCTAATAATTAATGATTTAAAGGAGGAAAACATGAGAAAAGTTATAGGAAGAATTTTAATTGGCTCTATGGTTATTGTAATGGGAACCAGTGTGGTTTTTTCAGAGCCAGGCTCAGAAAAAGATCCTTTAGTTTCTATATCTTATGTAGATAAGAAAATAGCAGAAGTTAAAAATTACATTGATGATAAAATTTCAAAAAATGAAAATGGAAATACAGAGTCAAGCTCTCAGCTTGAAATTGTAGATGTAAAAAAAGGACAGGCTTTAATAGGTGAAATGGGAACTGAGATAATACTAAGAGGTGGAGAGGCAACTGCAATAGCATCTGAACTAGGTGGTTTATCTGATTTAACAGAAGGTAAAGATTTACCTATGGGAACTAGCATAAAATCAAACCACTTGATTTTAGTACCAAGGTCAGACCAAAGGGGAGTTTATGCCATAACAGATGCCATATTTATAGTAAGAGGGTCTTATATTGTAAGATAGACCTAGAAAGGAGAGGACTATGAAAGTACTTCATTTAATAAGCGGTGGAGATACAGGTGGAGCCAAGACCCATATAATTTCTTTGTTAAAAGGTATGGATAGGATATTAGATGCTAAAATAATTTGTTTTATAGAAGATACTTTTTACCATGATGCCAAAGAAGCTGGTATTGAAATAGAAGTATATGAACAGAAGAAAAGGTCTGATATGTCTGTCGTGAAGAAGTTAGCAGATGAAATAAATAGGGAAAAATATGATATAGTTCATTGCCATGGTGCCAGGGCTAATTTTGTAGCCATGTTTTTAAAGAGAAAAATTAACCTTCCAATGGTCACTACAATTCACAGTGATTATAGGTTAGATTTTAAAGATAATTTCTATAAAAAAATAGTATTTACAACTTTAAATACTATGGCCTTAAAAAGTTTTAAGTACTATATAGCAGTATCAGATACTTTTAAGGATATGCTTGTAGATAGGGGATTTAAGCCAGATAGAATTTTTACAGTTTACAATGGGATAGATATCCATCAGGAAGTAGACTATGTTGATAAGGGTCAGTTTCTTGCAAGATATAATATAGAAGATAAGGATCAAC
>CAZRYA010000011.1:17211-18839 GCA_964604235.1 uncultured Tissierellaceae bacterium
GAATAATTGCAAGATTAGACCAGGTGAAGGACCATGAAAGTTTTATAAGGGCAGCTAAAGAAGTCTTAGATAAAAAAGATAATATAGAATTTTTAATAGGGGGAAATGGACCTGAAGAAGATAGACTAAAGAACCTGTGTAAGGAATATAAAATCCAAGACAAAGTTAAATTTTTAGGTTTTGTAAAGGACCCATATTCTATGTTAAATGCTATAGACATCAATACTTTAACTTCTATTAGTGAATCCTTTCCTTATGCAATCCTAGAAGGGGCCTTAATGAGGAAGCCTGTAATATCAACCCAGGTTGGAGGGCTTAAACAGCTAATTGAAAATGATGTTAATGGCTATTTGATAAAGGTTGGGGACTATAAGGATTTAGCCAATAGGATAATCTACCTAGAAGAAAATAGGGGTAAAATAAATGAGTTTGGAGAAAATCTATACAAAAAAGTAGAAAAAGATTACTCTTCTGACAGTATGGCAGAAACTCATTTAGAAATATACAAAAAAATCATAGGAAGTTGGAGGAAATAAGATGAAGATAATAAATGAAAAAGGTAAGCTTTTTGGAATTATAAATGTAATAGACTTAGCAGTAATTTTAATAATAGGTGTTTTAGTTGTTGGAGGAACAAGGAGATTAAAGAAAAAGCCAATAGTTTCTAATGAAAGTAGTAAGGCTATAATAACATATGAAGTTCCAGAAGTAAGACAGGCAAGTGTAGATAAGGTAGAGGTTGGAGACCCTATTTATCACTATGACAAGGGTGAGTACATAGGTAAGATAGTAGAAGTTAGCCATGTACCCTATACAGATGTTGTACCTTATGAAGGGAAATGGGTAGAAGCAGAAGTACCAGGTAAGTATATAATTAAATTTAAGATAGAAGCAGATGTAAAAGACAGCCCTGATTTTATAGTGGCTGGAGGAGAGCAAACAAGAGTTGGAGCCCAACAGAGGTTAAAAAATAAGAAGATAGCTTTCTTCGGAACAGTAATGGATATGGAAATAGAATAGTCTAGGAGGAGATAATATGTATAATAGCGTATTAGTAAGTTTATTTGCTAAACTGCTAGATTTTATTTCCACTGGATATGAGACAAGTTTCCTTAAAAGAATAGTAGATTTTATAAAAAATATATTTAAGAGTTTGGGGAAAAATTCAATATTTTTGAATATAGTGGCTAGAAAGAAATACTTAGAAGACACTTGTTTTTATAGAATCTATGTAAATATAATAAACTTTGTAAACAGGTTATTTAAAGGATTGAATGACTATTTTAGAAAAATTGGAAGCAATAGTTTATTTTATAATATTTCTGTAGACATGTTTGGAAGCCATGTTGAAGCTTTAAGGACTGGCTTTGTATTTACATCTTTTTTTGGACTTGGCTTAATAGCTAAAAACATAGTTCAAGGATATACAAGTGGAAGATCCTATATTATAGGATTAGCTTTAATTATAATATCTTTAGTAGGCTTAGGCATAAGGGAAGATTATAAGAGTAGTTTAGAATCGAGTTTTGTTTATAAATTGATATATGAATTATTTACAGTGGATGAAGGAGGGGATCAGTGGTGGTAGGTCGTATAAAGGCTAAAAAAACTGATGTGTTAATAGTCTT
>CAZRYA010000012.1:0-15250 GCA_964604235.1 uncultured Tissierellaceae bacterium
TGTCGTTATTAACATTTTACACGAAATTTGATTTGTTATGAGTTTTTATTTTTTTAGCCGTCGCACTTAATTATACAATTTAAATATAAAAAAACCTTCTTCCAAAGGAAAAAGGTTAATAAATAAACAATATTAATAAGACTACTGCTATTTTTTAGTCCATCCTTCCCTCCGAAGGTTACTCTTTACTATAGGCAGGTCTCCTGACTTAGATTCACCCTACTCTCACACCTTCCCAGTTATAAACCAGTGGCAACATGATTTCGTCCTCTTACAGTAGCGGGGGCTGTATAGGTATCTCACCTATTTCCCTTTTAATTAAAATTTAAACCTAAAGCTTATATTAAGTTTTCTAATACATATTAACACATTTTTGTAAACTTTTAAACTATATTCCCAATAATTGTCTTGCTATAGTAAAGTAAACAAATAAACTCATTGCATCTACTATTGTAGTAATAAGTGGCCCTGCCATTATTGCTGGGTCCATTTTAAGTTTCTTAGCTATTAGCGGAAGGATTCCCCCTACCAATTTAGCAGAAATTATTGTGGATATTAAAGTAATTGATACTGTTAATGAAATTAAAAATCCTACCTTCTCAAATAAGTAAAGTCTAGCAAAATTCACTACACTTAAGGATATACCAACTATTAAAGATACCCTAAACTCCTTCCACAATACTTTACCTGCATCTTTTGTAGTTATGTCTCCTGTTGCAAGTCCCCTTATAACCAAAGTTGATGACTGACTACCAGAGTTCCCTCCAGTATCCATCAACATGGGGATAAAAGTTGATAGTATAGCAAGCGAAGTCAACATATCTTCATATTTTCCCATTATTCTACCTGTTACAGTGGCAGAAATCATAAGTATAAGTAACCATGGTAACCTATTTTTAGCCAGTTGCCATGCTGATGTTTCCAAATAGTCATCTTCTGTAGGTGACATAGCTGCCATCCTTTGGAAGTCTTCTGTGGCTTCCTGCTCAATTATATCCATAATATCATCTATTGTTATAATTCCTGTAAGCCTAGATTCCTTGTCTACTACTGGTAGAGCTAAGAATCCATACCTGCTAAAAACTCCTGCTACTGTTTCTTGGTCGTCATGAGTATTTACTACTATGACCTCTTCTTCCATTATATCTTCTATAAGTATACCTTCATCAGCAGTAACTAATTTCCTAAGTGATATAAAACCTTCAAGTAATCTTCCTTCGTCAGTTACATAGCAAGTATAAACAGTTTCTCTGTTTAATCCTACTTCTTTAATATGCTTTAATGACTCTGCAACAGTCCAATTTTTTCTAAGCTCTACATATTCTATTGTCATTAAGCTTCCAGCCGATCCTGGAGGATAGTTGAGGAATTGATTTACCAACTTTCTTTCATCATCTCTTGCATAGATCAATATTTTGTTTACTATATTAGCTGGAACTTCCTCTATTAAGTCAATCATGTCATCAAAATAAAGTTCTTCTATTATGTGTTCAAGCTCACTATCAGTAACAGAACTTACTATTCCAAGCTGTTGGTCTACTGAAAAGTGTGCAAATACTTCTACAGCCAGGTCTTTAGGTAGCATCCTAAATAATAGTAGAGTAGTTTGGGGATCTAAGGGGTCTAAGAGTTCTGCAACATCGACCTCGTTTAAATCTGATAACTCTCTTTTAAGTTCTAAATATTCTTTTCCCTCAATTAATTCAAGTAACCTTTCTTCATTCATGTTTAACCTCCTCTCATACTTTTTATTATAACATAAGTTATTAGGGCTGTAAAAAAAGATGGGTTTCCCCATCTTATCTTAACAGCTAGCTGTTGACCCACCAGTTGGAACTACTACGAATCCCTTTTGTAACCAACCTGTATTATAGTCTACATCAAAGCCTCCATATACATCTTTTAAATTGTCTTCTATTACAAAGTCAAATTCATCTACTTTTACTGATAAATCATTTTCTTTTGGCTCATCCAGAGCTAATCCAAAACTTGGACCACCTCAACCATAAGCTGCAATATAAATCCTAAGCGCTTTCATTTTTTCTCTTGTACTGGCTACTTTTTTAATTTCTTCAAGAGCTTTTTCTGATAATTTTATATTCATATAATCAGCCTCCTATTTTCTATATACCCCATAGGGTATATAATTATTCTATTATATCTGTAAAATAAAAGCAAGTTTTTTAAATTATTAATATTTTTCACTTTTTATAGATAGTTTTTGCTTATTAGTGTAATTATAAATATAATGGTAGAAAGTATGTAAAAGATATGCTAGTATATTACTATAGATTAAAAAGGAGGTCAGTCTAATGGAAATTACTAAGGATATGTTAATAGGTGAATTAATTAGAAAAAAACCTGAAGCTGTTGAAACATTAATGAGCTTTGGTATGGGTTGTGTTGGTTGTCCATCAAGCCAAATGGAAAGTGTTGAAGAAGCAGCCATGGTACACGGCTTAGATTTAAATCAACTAATGGACGCTTTAAACAAGTAATTAAAGAGAAGAAATAAAAAAAGCTAGATTTTAAAATCTAGCTTTTATTTTTTATATTTATTATTTTGCTAATGCTGCATCTATTTTAGGCTTGTCAAAACCTACGATTTCTTCATCATCAATTAATAAAACAGGCACTCCCATATGTCCCATTTTCATAAGTTCTTGTCTTGCTTCTGGGTTTGTTTGAACATTTCTCTCTTCAAACTCAACACCTTTTTCTGTTAAATATTCTTTTGCTGACACACAATATGGGCAAGTATTACTGCTGTATACTATTACTTTAGACATATTACATTCCTCCTTTATACTCTTAAAAACTATTATACCCCCTTAAGGTATTATAGTCAAGTAAACTTTATCTTTCTATTTCTATTTTACCCTATAGACCCTACAATAAACAATACTTATCTTAACAGTTTGACTTTTTTCCAGAAAAATACTATAATTTATTTAAAATACTTAGTAATATTGAGGTTGTTAGAATGCTAAAAAATTATATGGAAGTTTTAGTAGATGAAATCTATAGTGAAGTTCAGTCTATCTACAAGGATTGTAAAACGGAAAAATGTGTTGAAGACATAAAATCTGTGGCATTAAATAATTTACCTCCAATGTATTTTTCTAATAATATTGACGAAGGTACAAAAAAGGCTTTTTTATTGGAAAGGCAAAGACGAATTACTGTTTTGGCCAAGGTTGCTGAAGCAGCAGACATAGTATGTGCTAATTGCAAAAATAAAATATAAATAAGACTGGGTTAACCCAGTCTTATTTGTGTTTTATATGATTAAGCCCTTGACTAAATAATTCAAATACATGGTCATCATCTACAGAATAAATGACCTGCTTGCCTTCTTTTCTAAACCTTACCAGTCTAGTATTCCTAAGAGTCCTTAAGTGGTGAGATATACTTGACTGACTACTGCCTAAAATAGTGGCAATATCACACACACATAACTCCTGCTTGGCCAATAGACTTATTATATTTAGCCTAGTAGGGTCTGATAGGGCCTTAAACATAGATGATAGGTCATAAATATTATCTTCATCTTCCAGTTGATGTTTTAAATCCTCCAAGGTTTGATTATCTACCCAATGTCCCATGCAAATATTTTTATCTTCCATAATATTCCCTCCAATTAGAACTCTAAAGCTTCTGAAATCTTCATAAACTCTTCTATGGACAATTCTTCTCCCCTAATTCCTGGATCTATTCCTATGGATTCTAGTGTCTGCTTAATATAGGCTTTTTCCATTGGCAATCCAAAAGAAGATAGGCAGTTTAAAAGGGTTTTTCTCCTCTTTGAAAAACTTGCTTTTACTATAGTAAAAAACTTATCCTTATCTATTTCTGGAATATCTTTCTTTATCTTCAGTCTTATAACTGCTGAATCTATTTTTGGTGCTGGCATAAATACTGTTTTTGGTGCCCTAACTACAATTTCAGGTTCTGTATAGAAATTTACAAATACAGACAAGGACCCGTAGTCTTTTCCACCTTCAGTAGATGCCATCCTCTCTGCTACTTCTTTTTGAACCATTACAGTAATACTAGTTAGATTTAACTCATCCTCTATTAGCTTGGCTATAATAGGCGTCGTTACATAATAAGGCAGGTTAGCTACAACTTTTACTGGTTCTGCCCCAAAATGCTTCTTCAAAAGTTCTTCTAGCTTAAGTTCTAGTACATCTCCATGAACCACACTAACATTATCATAGTTTTTTAAAGTATAATCAAGGACGGGAAGTAGGGTCTTATCTATTTCAATAGCTACAACTTTTTTTGCCTTTAAGGCTAATTCTTCAGTTAAAGTCCCCATTCCAGGCCCTATCTCTAGTACATTATCGTCTTTAGTAATATTAGATTCTTCTACTATTTTTCTCACTATATTTCCATCTATAAGAAAGTTTTGACCCAGGGACTTGGAAAATTTAAATCCAAACCTGTTCAAAATTTCTTTTACATAGGAAGGTGAATAAAGTCTTTTATCTTCCATCTTTTTCTACCCTCTCCAATGCTTTTTCAAATTCTTCTCTACTTATTCCAAAGCCATTTAACCTGTTTAAAAATTGCTTACCATTACAATAACCTATACCTAAAATTTTGCCTAATTCCTCTCTTAGTTCTCTGGAACCTGGGCCACCACTAATACCTAGATAGACCAATTCTTCTTTAGTAAAATTTTCAACCCGTTCAACATTACTAGGTCTAGCTTTTTCCAAGGCCCTTCTTATATCATCTGGTTTTGCATTTTCAATACCTATATCATCTTTTTTTATTCCCTCACTTTGGGGTAAAAAAGCATGTTTACAATTTTTTAAGTGCTTTGAAAGGTCTCTTCTAATCTGTTCTCCAGCAAAATCAGGGTCCGTAAAGATTATTAGTCCCCTTCTTTCATTTATCTTTTGTAGGGTTTTAATTAACTCATGGCCATAGCCAAATCCATTGGTGGCTATTACTTCAGCTTGAACAGCTGCCTTTACAGCTGTAATATCATCCCTACCCTCTACTACTATAACTTCTTTTATCATAAAATCACCTCTGCTATTTAATACCAAATAGCTCCTTAGTGTTTCTGCTTGTGGCTTCTATTAGTTCTTCATAAGATATACCTCTAAGTTCAGCTATTTCTGCTGCTACATATCTTACATAGGCTGGCTCATTTCTCTTTCCCCTATTTGGTTCTGGCGTTAAATAAGGTGAATCTGTCTCTATTAAAAGTCTTTCTAAAGGAACACCCTGAGCTACTTTCTTAGATTCTTTTGAGTTTTTAAAGGTTACTGGACCTGCTATAGAAATATAAAAACCCATTTTTATATACTCTAGGGCCATTTCTAAACTGCCTGAATAACAATGTAATACCCCTCTTAAAGTTCCATCTTGGGCTTCTTTTAATATATCAAAAGTTTCCTGTGATGCATCCCTTGTATGGATTACTACTGGAAGGTCAACTTCTTTAGCCAGGTCTAATTGCTTTTTAAACCATATTTTCTGAACATCCCTTGGGGAATTGTCGTAGTAGTAGTCGAGTCCTATCTCCCCTATGGCAACTACCTTTTCTCTTGATGCAAAAGACCTGATTATCTCAAGCATATCATCATCTAGCTCTTTAGCTGAGTGGGGATGAACTCCAACTGCTGCATAAATGTTTTCATATTCCTCCGCAAGCTTTACTGAATCTATACTGGACTTTAAATCAGCACCAATATTTACCACTAATTCTAAACCATCATTTTCAAAGTTTTCTATTAGCTTCTTCCTATCCCTATTAAATCTTTTATCATCTAAATGTGCATGACTGTCTATTAACATTTTACCTCTCCTTTACGATATAGTTGAACCTGATTCTATATCTTCCAGTGTAGATAATAGAGTAAGATTTCCAGCCTTGTCTTCTGCTGCTAGAATCATTCCATTTGAGTCTACACCTCTTAGTTTTACAGGTTTTAAATTAGTTATTACAACTACCTTCTTACCAATTAAATCTTCTTTTTTATAGTACTTCTTTATACCTGATACTATTTGCCTTGTCTCATTGGCAATTTTCACTTGGAAAACATATAGTTTATCTGCCTTTGGATGGTCTTCACAAGATAGGATTTCAGCTACCTTAAACTTAAGCTTGTCAAAATCTTCAATGGTAACCAGTTCCTCTTCTTCCACTTCTTCCGGCTTTCCTATGCCTCTAGCTTCTAGTAATTTATCATTAGCTTGGTCCCACTTAACTAGTTCTTTTTCTATCTCCAGTCTTGGGAAAATTGGGTTTCCACGGCTTACCTTACTTCCTATTTCAATTAGGCCAAACTCCTTACTATCTTCCCACTTAACTTCACTTGTAATTCCTAGCTGCCTTCTCATTTCAATAGTGGTTTTTCCCATAAATGGCCCTATTAAAATAGATACTATCCTAAGAGATTCTGCCAAATTGTATAAAACTGTATTTAACCTTTCATGGTCTTCTTTTATTAATACCCAAGGCATAGTCTCATCAATATACTTATTTGTCCTTCTAATTAACTTCCATATCTCTTCCAAGGCATTTGAAAAATTTAATTTCTCCATATTAGAATCTACTTTTTCAGCTACTCCTAGTGCAAGATTTTTTAAATCTTCGTCAAATTCTCCTGGCTTATTATTTTCTACTATTATTCCATCATTGTACTTGTCTATCATGGCAACTGTTCTGCTTACTAGGTTACCTAGGTCATTGGCTAGGTCTGAGTTTAACCTTTGTAGGAACTTTTGCCTTGAAAAAGATCCATCTTGACCAAAAGAAAACTCCCTTAACAAGAAATATTTAAAGGCATCTATCCCGTATAAGTCTATTATAGGTTCTGGATATATTATATTTCCTTTTGACTTTGACATCTTATCATTCTCAAACAATATCCAGCCATGGCCAAATATCTTCTCTGGAATTTCCATATCTAAAGCCATTAGTAGGGCTGGCCAAATAATAGAATGGAATCTCATAATTTCTTTTCCAACTAAGTGAACTGATGCTGGCCAAAACTCTTCAAATTTACTCGTATCATCTGAATTATAGCCAAGTGCATTAATATAACAAGTTAAAGCATCTATCCAAACATATATAACGTGTTTGTCATCAAAGGGTACCTTTATTCCCCAATCAAAAGTTGACCTAGAAACTGAAAGATCTTCAAGCCCATCCTTTAAAAAATTGTTTATCATTTCATTTTTTCTAGACTCTGGTTGAATAAAATTAGGATTATTTTCATATAATTCTAATATTCTCTCCCTATATTTTGAAAGTCTAAAAAAGTATGTCTCTTCTTCTGCCATTTTAACTGGCCTACCACAATCAGGACAATTACCCTCTACTAATTGTGACTCTGTCCAAAATGATTCACATGGGGTACAGTAAAATCCACTGTATACTCCCTTATAAATTTCTCCCTTTTCATATAGTTTAGTGAATATCTCCTGTACTGACTTTACATGATTTTCATCAGTAGTCCTTATGAAATAGTCATAATCTATTTCTAAAGTCTTCCACAAGCCTTTAATGTCACTTACTATTCCGTCTACATAAGCTTTAGGTTCAACTCCATTTTCCTTAGCCTTTTCTTCTATCTTTTGTCCGTGCTCATCTGTGCCTGTTACAAAATACACGTCATATCCTTGAGCCTGCTTGTACTTTTTTAGGGCATCTGCTGCTACTGTTGTATAGGTATGACCTAGGTGTAAATTGTCTGAAGGGTAGTAAATAGGTGTTGTTAGATAAAATTTCTTATTCATTTTTCTTCCTCCTTTTTATTTTTAAAAAAGTAATATGTTAATTTTTTGTAATATTTCTATTTAAATTAAAAAAATCCCTCATCTCCTATAGAGACGAAGGAACTTTCCTCGTGGTACCACTCTAATTTATCTATTTTTACATAAATAGAACTTATTAGGTTTCAAAAACCTTTGTTGATAACGGCAACCTCCGTTGTAAACTCTTTTACAAAGCTCAAGGACCATATTCAACAAAGTATTATCCACTGGTTCTCACCACTTCCAGCTCTCTTTAGAATCGTTTTTTGTTTACTCTTCCCATCTAAGCATAATTATATATATTATTTAATATATAATTATACTTTATCAGTGTTTTATTGTCAAACCAGATTCGACTAAGGGGACAAAGCTGTATTTTAAGGGCTTTTGTTTTTTAGTCTAGCCGAAAATTTGACAATTATTTGTGTTTTGGTAGAATACTCTTAGTCTAAAAAATTAGGAGGTAGATTATGGAAAATTATTCGTTGGATAAGATTGGCAAGTTTAAAATTATAATAATTTTAAGTTTAATAGCCAGCCTATCCTTAGGTGTCTATATGTACCAAGTAAAAACCGTCGAGGTACAAATAGATGATGAGATTATGGAGGTAAAATCCTACTCTGACACCGTTGAAAATTTCCTTAGCAAGGAAGAAATCGTCTTAGAAGAGGGAGCATATATTAACCAGAAGCTAGACGCAACTATAGAAGATAGTATGCAAATAATAATAAAGAACCCAAAGGATTATTCTATATCTGTTGGAGAGGATTCTTTTAATGTAGTATCAGTATTTGACAATGTTTCTGATGTATTAAATGAATTAGATATTATACTTGGTGAAAAGGATTACACTGAACCTGGCTTAGATTCTAAGTTAGTAAATGGAGATTCAATAAAACTATTTAAATACAAAGAGGATATTGAAAAAGAAGAAATTCAAATAGATTTCGAAAGAATCGTTCAAAAAAACAACAAATTAGACAAGGGGATATCTAATGTAATACAGGAAGGATCTAAAGGTAAAAAAGTAAAAGAGACAAAAAAAGTATACTTAAATAACGAACTTGTGGAAGAAGTAGTTCTAAAAGAAGAAGTCTTAGTTGAACCTGTGGATCAAATTGTGGAAAAGGGGACAAAGGAACGTGTAAAAACCTCAAGGGGTAATACTAGTTTTAAGCATTCAGTAGTTATGACTGCAACTGCTTATGACTTGTCTTATGAAAGTAATGGAAAAAGACCTGGGGACAAATACTATGGCCTTACAGCTTCTGGAACTAAAATAAGACATGGGGCTGTTGCTGTTGACCCTAATGTGATTCCACTGGGAACTAAATTATATATAGAGAGTATGGACTCATGGCCAGACTATGGTTTTGCAACAGCAGAAGATACTGGTGGTGCAATTAAGGGCAATAAAATTGACCTATTCATTGCAAATAGGTCAGAGATGTTTAGGTTTGGGAGAAGAAAAGTAAAAGTTTATATATTAGACTAAAATAGAGCCTTAAGGCTCTATTTTTTTATACCTATTTCCAAATATGGTCTCTTCGACTTCTACCAACTTTTTCTCACCTAGGTGTTCTAAATTTCCTAGTAGTTTATTAAGTGTATAGGTGACACCAAATTGCCTTTCAATGTCTAGGATTAAATTGGTCAAATCAGATTCCATTATTGGCAGCTTGTCTTTTACATAACCATAAAACTTCTCTAGGCTTTCACCTTCTTTTTTCTTTAATTCATCAAAAGGATTCTCTGTATGAGGACTGGATGAATGGGCTGCCCTAACCCTTCCATAGACTGTCCTTCCCATAGATGCTGACGATATAAAAACATCTCCTGTTCTTAAGTAAGGAAGTCTTTTAGTCTCTTCAAAGGTCAGGTCTGTCTCTTCTTTTATAGTTTGAATGTCTGAAGCCCTAACTGTCCTAAATATTAGCTTTGTATTTAATTGAGCAGTTATGGTTTCATCTAATAGGGTTGGCCTTTGAGTTGCTAGACCTAAAAAAGCCCCATACTTTCTTCCCTCTTGGGAGATTTCTTTCAAGATGGATTTAGATGGAGAATCATAACCCTTAGGTGCAAAGTTATGGGCCTCATCTGTTACTATTATAAAAGGTGGAAAATACTCTGCCCTTGTATTTTTATAAAGAGAGTCCTTATAGTCCCTCCTCTTATGATATATATTATTTAATAAGTAGGTACTGAATACTTGGAGTATCCTAGTACTACCTTGGATTACTATCAACTTACCAGCCTGTAGTCCATCTTCTATTTCCCTTATATCTCTCGAGAATATACCTTCATTTTCTAAAGATTTCAACCTCCACATAACCCCTCTTACTGAATTATAGGGACAGGACTTGTCATAGGTTTGGAATATTTCCTTTCTCTTCTTCCAAGCCTTTCTTTCCTCCTCATTATCAGCATATTGGATTCTAGCTTCAATCTTGTCTATGGATCCTTCTTCTTGGGCCTCTGTCAACATAAGTAGCTTGCCATAAAATGATTGGAAGGAATCCTTTCTCTTAAATAAGATATCAACTACATTATTCATGGCATCTGACAATTGAGATGCTGCATCTAATAGGTTCTTTAAATCGGCTGCCTTTAAATCTTCAAATCTTACCCCTATGTGGGTTCCCACTTGGAGGCATTTAAACTTATCATTGAAGTCTATGGCCTCTTCTAAATAAGATGGTCTGTTGCTAAAGTCCATTTCAAAATGAGGGTCAAGTACTATCGTTGGAATATTTTGTAGCATTAATTCTTCTAGCATTACCCTAATACCAAATGATTTACCAGAACCTGACCCACCAAATATTCCTATATGAGGATAATGATGCATCGACTTTAAATCCAATATATAGGGAATTTCCCTTTGGCCTATAAGTCCCTTATCTTCAAAAGTGGTGACAATTCCCTTAAACTCATCTTCCATTTCATCATACATGGCGTCTGTATTCCTAATAACTCCCATAACCAGTCCATCTTCTACAGTGGACTTTATCATCAAGTCTTTTATCTCATAAAATTTAGGCAGCCTTAAGTCAGACCCAGTTTCCACTGGATATAGGGCCTCTTCTAAAAGCCTTACCTTGGCTATATAAATAGTTTCATCATCTATACTGTAACCTAAGGCCTTCATAGACTCTATAACAGAAGAGTCTACAAAGTCCCCTGAAGTACTAAGGGGAATGTACCTGTTAAAGGTCTGTGCCTCTACAACCTCTCCTAATAGGTCTCCTTGGAAGGAGTCTTCTATTATTAAAAATTCATTTATCCTAAAGTTCCTAGTCTTAGATCCTACAAATGCTTCTTGCTGGTTTGTTATACCTACTACCTTCATATAATATCCTCCTAGCTCCTTTTAGTCCTTGCTGCCTTAAAGAACTTTTCATATATATCCCTGTCTAAATAGGTTTCCATCAAACTTTCTATTAGTTTGTCCGATATTTTAACTTCCTTGTCTATTAGGTCTAGCCAAAGTGGAATCCCCCTGCTATTTTCAGGGGTCAATGTATAAACCAAATTTGCCATTTCACCAATGTGTTCCTTCTGTGAATCCAATATGTCCATACCTATAATATTTGGGTCTAGAGATGTCCTCATAAACATAGATGAATAGCCAGATTCTCCCTTAGTATTCACTTGGTCATCTATTTCTATAGCTTCTCCCATATTTAGTTTACCAAATAATAGCTCCTTGTCATAGATTTTTATGTCTTCAATAAATCCATTTTTCTCCAGGGTCTCTCCTACCATCCAAGTCTTTATATCCTCTATTACCCCAACTAATATTATACCCTTATCCTCACACTTTTCCCTTAACTTTAGCCACTCTTCCTTGCTATAAATGTAGTACCTAATTAAAGACCCATCCATTATTATGGCATAGGGCTTGTGTTTTTCTATGCTCTCAAGGGCCACTTCTACTTCTATTCTAGAGAGGATCTTTTTACTTTCTTCTGCTGAAATGCTCTCTACATCTTCTAAAGGATTTTCTTCCCTTAATGGCTGGTCTAAAACTGGACTTAGGACATAGGCTTTAAAAATAGGGTCCTGTGACTTAATTGTAGATTTGGCCATAGCTTGAAAAAGCTCTATATAGTGGGGGTAGGAACCTCCTTTTTTATTGACAGACCCATCTACTCCAACTATTCCCCCCTTGGCCTCATACTCTTTTAATCTATCTATAGATAACTTGTCCATACTTATAATACTACCTACTTGTCTATCTATAAGTTCCCTAAAATTATCCCTATCTATGGATAATATATTCTTATACCTTTGGCTTATCTTCTTGTTTGCCAATTGAATTTCATCCTTCAAAATTTCATTTATATTATACATAAATACTCCTTTCCAAATATTAAATTTTTTTATTAATTATTGTCTTTTTTGCTATAATGTGATAACATATCATAATAAGACCCAGTTATTCTATATTATGGGAGGGATTTATATGAAATCAACAGGAATCGTGCGTAAAGTAGATGAACTAGGAAGAATCGTAATACCAATAGAGTTAAGAAGAAACTTAGATATCGAAATCAAAGATCCCCTTGAAATTTTCGTTGAAAGTGATACCATCGTCTTAAAGAAATATGCACCTTCATGCATATTCTGTGGACAGGCAAAGAATATCGAAACTTTTAAAGGCAAAAACATTTGCCCTAATTGCAGAGAAGAACTTAAAAAGTAAATACAATTAAGACCTACTTCAGTCTTAAGCTTTCTTTATATACTAGGTTCTTAGGTATCTCAAATTGTTGAGATACCTTTTTTACTGCCTCTTTTTTAGAATATCCCTTTTCAATTTCCATTTCTAATAGCTTTAGTATATCATACTCTTCCTGAACTTCTTCCTCATTATTTCCAGCTATTATTACTACAAACTCACCCTTTATTTCATCACGACTGGCTAATAATTCTAAGATTTCACCTGAAGTCCCCCTTAAGGTTTCCTCAAACTTTTTAGTCAACTCTCTTGAAATAGATAACTTCCTAAGTCCCATTAAGTCATCCATATCCTTTAACAAGTCCTTAATCCTATGGGGAGATTCATATACTATACTGGTATATTTATTTTCCTTTATCCTACTTAACTCCTTCCTTCTTTCCTTCTTCTTAGAGGAAAGAAAGCCCTCAAATATAAATTTCCTAGTGTCCATTCCAGAAATTACTAAAGCCAATATTGACGCAGTTGGCCCTGGTAGTCCTACAACTTCTATATCTTCTTCTATTGCCCTATAGATTAAATCTTGGCCTGGATCTGATATGCCTGGCATACCTGCATCTGAAACTAGACCTATATTATTTCCATCTAATAGGAGTTTTATTAATTCTTCCCCTTTTTCCCTCTTGTTGTGTTCATGGTAGGAAATCAAAGGTTTAGAAATATTATAGTGGTTTAAGAGTTTAATACTATGCCTAGTATCCTCTGCCCCTATAAAGTCTACCATTTTAAAAGTCTCCAATGTCCTAATTGTAATGTCCTCTAAATTTCCTATTGGAGTAGGACATATATATAATTTACCTTTTTCCATTTACTCAGCTCCATAATATAATTCTCTCAACTCTTGTGTATAGTCTCCATTGTCTTCATATATAATCAAGGGGTCATAAAATTTAAGCTCTTCTTTGGCATGTTTGACTCCTTCTATTAGTAAAAGATTGGGAGACTTATCCCTCCTAGGCTGGACCAACCTTATATACTTAGGTTCAAGCCTGTACTTCCTCATATAGTATATAATATCAACCATCCTATTTGGCCTATGGACCATATAAAATCTCCCGTTTGGTTTTAAAAGGTCTGAAGCTACCCTTACTATGTCTTCCAAGGAAGCCTTTAACTCATGCCTGGATATAGAAAAATTTTCATCCCCATTTAAAAGTGCCCCTCCCGACTTCATATAGGGGGGATTTGTATAGATGGTGTCTATTGAAGACCTACCGAATTTATCTCCTAGGTCTTTAAGGTCCATATGTAATACTTCTAGCTTGTCTTCCAAGCCATTTAAAGCAACTGATCTCTTGGCCATCTCTGCAACTACATCCTGAATTTCCACACCATAAATCTTTTCTATCCCAGCCCTATTCCTACCCCATAGTCTCAAAGCTACAATACCTGTTCCAGTTCCTATGTCTAAGACCAAACCCTTAGGCCTTCCAAAAGAAGATAGAAATATGGCATCTGTTCCATAAGAAAACCTCTTTCTATTTTGTATTATTTTTAAATCCGTCCCCGGAATTATATCTATTTCTTCATTTTCATTTAAATGCAAACCTATCCACTCCTATATATAAAAAAAGACCCTTTGAGGGTCTCTTTAATAAGTACTACTCAGCTTGTGGTGCGTCAACTGGACAAACATTTGAACATGCTCCACAATCAATACATTTATCTGCATCTATTACATAGATATCTCCTGATGATATTGCATCTACTGGACATTCTGATTGACATGCTCCGCAAGCGATGCAAGAGTCTTGAATTACATATGCCATGGGGTTTCACCTCCTTAAACATCTCCTATGATTATATATTAACAGATTTATTTAAAAATTTAAAGCCCTATATTTACATATATTTTTTCTACTCTTCCAATGACTTAAGATCAGCTAAATTAACCTTTTCTTCTTCTGGTTTATTGTATTTTATAAAAGATTTATCTTTATCTTTTGTTACTTTTATCTCACCTATATGGTAGAAGAATACATCATCAGTTCCATCTTCCAGCCTAACTTTTACCTTAACTTGTTCCAGTAGGGTATATGAACTCATTATAGTTCCCCTTCCATTAGGGGTAAATACTATGGTTCCTATATCTGGCATCTTTTCAAGTAACTCTTCATAATTATCGTGTTCATACTTTAAGCAACACATAAGTCTCCCACATACACCTGAAATTTTAGCAGGATTCAGTGATAAACTTTGGTCCTTAGCCATCTTTATTGAAACAGGGGCAAATTCCCCTAAAAACTTCTTACAACAAACTTCCCTACCACATGCACCACATGCACCTATAGCCTTTGCCTGATCTCTTACTCCAATTTGCCTAAGTTCGATTCTGGTCCTAAAGATAGAAGCCAAATCCTTTACAAGGTCTCTAAAATCTACCCTGCCTTCAGCAGTAAAGTAAAATATCACCTTGTTGTTATCAAAAGTATACTCTACATCTATTATTTCCATTTCCAACTTGTGTTCACTTACTTTTTCTTTAAAGATTTCCTTGGCGTCTTTTGCCTTCTTCTTGTTTGCCCTATGAATATCAAAATCTTCATCTGTTGCTATTCTAATTACAGGCTTAAGTGGTAGTATAATATCTTCCTCCGGAAGGTCTCTTGGCCCTATTACTACATGACCAAACTCTATACCTCTTGCTGTTTCTACTATTACAAAATCATTTTGATTTACATCTATATCTTCAGGACTAAAATAATATATTTTTCCTGCTGTTTTAAATCTGA
>CAZRYA010000012.1:15260-18639 GCA_964604235.1 uncultured Tissierellaceae bacterium
GTTCTTCTAGCAATTTGTCAGAATTTAGTAAAGTCGTATTCCAGTTATATTCATTGTCATCAATATTTGCACTTATTTCTATATCTTCAGGGCTGAAATAGTAAATCTTTCCTGCGGTTTTAAATCTTACTCCTACAACTGTTATCATTAGTCTTCCTCCTGTATACTAAGAAGCAATATTTCCATAGATAGGCTAAAATTAATATTTCTCTTTATATTTATTCTAGTTTCTTCTATTCTATCTATTATATTATTTATCTTATGATATTTTATATGGGATTGTCTAGATAGTAATTCTACTTTATCTTTATTTAATATTAATTTAGACTGGCCTACCTGCTTATATATCATTATGTCTCTAAACCAATATGTGAATATATCAAGAATATCATCCATATTTTCTTTGTTTTCCTCAAAAAAACCTAGTGTTGAAAATACAAGGGCCTTTTTTCTCAAAATAGAATCTATAAGAGATATTACTTCATCTCTCATTTGAAAAAACTCTTCATCAGCCACTATGTTTTTTGCCTTTCCATAAGCCCCTTTAGTAAAATTCCATAAAAATTCTGCCTTATTTTCATCTAATCCATCTACATCAATTAGACTTTCAACCATCTCATCCCTAGCTATGGAGTAGAAGTTAATAACTTGACACCTAGAAATTATAGTTGGTAGGTGGGAATTTTTCTGGGATGTCACTAAGATTATATGCATATAATCTGAAGGCTCTTCTAGGGTTTTTAGAAGTGCATTTTCACTTTCCCTATTCATTAAATGACTGTCATCTATAATAAATACCTTTTTTTCACCTTCAAAAGGCATTGTAGTATTTTCCTTTATTAACTCGTCTACTTGAGACTTTTTAATTAGGCCTTTATCAGGCTCAATTATTTTAAAATCTGGGTGGTTAGCCTGTTTAAACTTATAGCAAGAACTACACTTATTGCAGGGAACTTCCCCCTTTTCCCTGCATAGAAGTGTCTTTGCAAATTCTAGGGCTATAGTCTTCTTGCCCAATCCTTCCTGCCCCTCAAAAATGTAACTATGACTTATAGTCTTATTCTTTATCGCCAATCGTAAATTACTTATTTCATTTTCATGACCTATTATAAACTTAACATCCATTTAAATCTTCACATAATCTTCCATTGGTAAAACAAATAGATTTGCTCCTCCAACTGTGATTTCTTCTCCTCCTTGGACAATTGTCTTTGACTTACAAATAGGTTCGATTAAGTTAAGTAAATGGTCTACTTAGTCTTTATCTATACCTATAAACAGTGTAGTACTACCTGCCTTTAAAAATCCACCTGTTGAAGCTAATTTTGTCGTTCTAATTTTATTTTCCATTAGAACCCTTACTACCTTAGAAATGTATTCATCTTGAATTATAGCTATAACTAATTTCATATTAATCCTCCTAACTACATTTTAATATGTTGGTCTACATCAAGTACAAAAATTGTAGCCCCACCTACTCTTACCTCTAACGGAAATGGAATGTATGCATCTCCTGGTATGTTTACCGATAATAAAGAAGTATTTAACTCTCTGGTCTTACAATTTCTCTCTATTATCCTCTTTACAGGCTCAACATCCTTATCCTCTACCCCTATTAAAAGAGTAGTATTTCCAGCCTTTAAAAACCCACCTGTTGAAGCCAGGTTAGTAACTCTAAAATTTGCATCTGTTAAATCATCTATCAAAGATCCTGAATCCTGGTCTTGAACTATACATATAATTAATTTCATATTACACCCTCCTGTTTTCTATGGTTTTTTCTATTTCTAACACTGTAGACCTAAATACTTCTTCAATTGACTTAGATCCATCTATTATCACAACATTATCTGGATATTTTTCTATAATGTCCTTATACCCATTATATACCTTTTTATGAAATTTATTTCCTTCAAGTTCTAGCCTATCTCCACTATCTCCTACTAGCTTTCTCTTAAGAGTCTCTTCTGGGTCTATGTGAAAAAATAGTATTAGGTCTGGATAAGTAGAGCCTATGGCAAAATCATTTATCATCTTCACCTTATCTATACCTAGGCCACGGCCTACGCCTTGATAAGCTAAAGACGAAAATACAAACCTATCAGATATCACTAATTTACCTTCTGCCAAGGCAGGATTTATTTTTTCTTTCACATGTTGCGCTCTTGCTGCTGCATATAGAAGGGCTTCTGTCTCGTTTCCTATCTCAGTATTATTTTTGTCTAAAATAATCCCTCGTATTTCTTCACCTACAGGTGTACCACCTGGTTCTCTAGTTATTATATAATCTCTACCTGTCTCTTCTAGGTAGTCACCAATCTTTTTTGTTATGGTAGATTTTCCAGATCCATCTGGTCCCTCTAAAGCTATAAATATGCCCTTCACATAAATCTTCCTCTCTATTACTAATTTATTTAATTATATCTTATTGCTAGGTTTTTTTCTATATACTTTTAGCTATAGGTCTAAAAAAGAAAAAAAGGAAATATGAAATCATATTTCCTTAAGTATATATTCTATTCTTGGTCCTCTTCTGATTCTCCAACTAATTCTGGTTCTTGATCTTGATCAACTTCATCCTCTTCCTCAGTCTCTATAGTTGGGTGACTTAAACTACAAATCACATCATCTAATTCTCTGTGAATAATTATTTTGTCATTCTTGGCAATGTCTAAATCTCCAACAGTTATTGGTTCATCAAATCCTAAGTCAGCCACATCACATTCTATACTTCCTGGTATATTTCCTGGAAGACATTCTATTTCTATTTCGTCCAGTTGTTGAACTAAAACTGATGGCTGAGTCTTTATAGAATCTCTATTAAGTATTACTATTGGTATAGTCATCTTAACCTTCTCATCCATATTCACCTTTTGGAAATCAATATGAACTATCTGATTTTTGAATGGATGCTTCTGTACTTCTTTAATGATTACTGGAATTTCCTTTCCTTCTAACTCCAGCCCTAGCACGGAAGACGTTCCAGCAACCTTAAATGCTTGTAAGAAATCAGGTTCATTGATTTTGATGTGAACATTATCTCCACCTTTACTGTAAACTACTCCTGGTAAGAATTTTTCAGCTCTTAATTTATCTACTTTATTTTTGCCTATTTCATTTCTTTCCTGTACTTGTACTTTTGTTTGTAACATTTCATATTACCTCCTTTTGCTATGAATAAATAAGATAGTATAAAGATATCACACTTTTTTCAATTGTGCAAATTTTCCCATTTACCAATTAAATGTAAATATCTTTATTTATATAGAAACCCATGAATCCTATAAAATAAGTAATAAAATCACACCTGGCACTCCTAATAGTCCTACTAGCAAGGCATTTATAGGAGTTATTTCTAAGTAAAGCCCTACAAAGCTTC
>CAZRYA010000013.1:0-4689 GCA_964604235.1 uncultured Tissierellaceae bacterium
AGGAGGTGATTTTTATGAATAGAAATCAATATATGGAGGTCTTGGAAAGGGAGCTTAGGGGATTTAGTAAACTGGATAGGAGGGAGATATTAAAGGATTATAATAATTTCTTTGAAGAAGGTATGTCAGATGGTAGGACAGAGGAAGAGGTTTCTAAGGACTTGGGAGACCCTAGAGAGTTGGCCAGGAACCTTAGGGAGGAGAGAAGGGCCTATATAATCCAAGAACAAGAGATTAGTCCTAGGGAGCCTGAAGCTAGGGATAATTTAAAGACCCTAGTAATAGTTGGACTTGTCTTATTCTTTGGTTTTCCAGTGATTATGGCCATAGGGGGAACTATTATAGGGCTTTTTGCAGGGGCAATTTCCATAATAGTAACAGGCTCAGTCCTAATATTTTCAAATGCTACTAATATTAGTTTTATGACAACTTTTTTTGCAGGCCTTAGTTTAATCTGCCTAGGTAGTCTGGGAGTAATGGGTCTGGTAAAAATCATACAATTAATAGTAACTGGGCTAAGGGCCCTAGTAAAGAGAATATAGGGGAGGTAAGACTATGAAAAAACCAGCAATTATAATAGGTATAATACTAGTGATATCCCTAATAGGTGGTAGTATTTCTTCAAGGGTAAATGGAGACTTTGAAAAGTTTAGAAATGGGGAGGTCTATTACTCAGATAAGGAATTTGTCAATGAAAAGGGTTTTAGGATGGGGCCTATTGTTGTCAACCACAATGGACTTAAGTTAGGGCCTATAAATATAGGTCCTAGGGGGATAAATATTGGAGGAGGAAGCTTTGTAGGGGGAGACTATTTAGACATGGATTACGATGACTATGATAGAAAGGACTACGATATGGTTTTTGGCTCCAATAAGGAATTCACTAAGGATATAAATAGGATTCAGGTTGAAAGCATATCTTCTAATTTGGTTATAAGTGTGGGAGATGTGACAAGGGTATCTTATTTAGGAGAGGGAGATAGTAATAGGCACTCTCTTTTGGCTAAGCTTGAAGATGATAAACTTGTGATAAGGGAAAAGATAAGTAGCCAGATGGGCTATAATGGAATGACAAGATCAACTGTCGAAATCCAATTGGATAAGGATAGTTTTTCTAGTATATATCTAAGTACAGTGTCAGGTAATATAGAATTAAAAGAGGATTTAAATGCTAAGGATATGGAAGTTGAAACCATATCAGGTAATATAATAGGTGAAAATCTAACATCTGATGACTTAGATATTTCTACTACTTCTGGCAATATAAAACTAGCTGACCTAAGGGGAAGTATAGGAGTGGACACCATATCTGGCAATACAAGCCTAGTATTTACAAGTGGAAATCTTTCTATAGATTCCATATCTGGAGATATTAGTCTAGAAGTAAGCCAGGCCAAGGATATGTATAATTATAGGGTAGAGACAGTATCTGGAAACATAGATATATTTGGAGATAGCTTTAAAAGAGAAGTAGACTTAAATTCCAGTGCAAAAAATAAGATAGAGGTAGATACTGTGTCAGGAGATTTTAAAGTCCAATAATTACTTATTGGATTTTTTCTCTTTTGTGGTAATATAAGACTAGGTGATTATATGAGGGGAAGAAAAATTTTATTGCTGATAAATTTTGTCATGCTTTTGGCAGGTATGGTTTTACTCCTGGCTTCTATTCAGTCTGGAGAAAGTTTAAGAGGGCTTTTGGTAGCTGTGGTAATCCTATGGAACCTATTGGATATTATAAATTACTTTAAGGGACCTAAGGCCTAGTATTAGATAAGCTTATAAGAATAATTGGAAAATACATTATCTAAAGCCAAGTGAGATGCTATATAATTAGAATAACTAATAATGTACTAGAAATGATAGTTTTTAGTTATGTAATTATTCTAAGGAGGTTTCAAATGAAAAATCTATTACTTGCATATGAGAGGGACTTTTTAGATGATGAGTTTTGCTCCAATATTAAAAATTTAGAGAATCGAATTTCCAGTAAATTTAGGAAGTTGGGAGACACTGGCCAAGTTTTTAGTAAGGAAGATATGATTAGAGAAATATTAGACCAAGATAAAAGTCAATTGAGTATTGAAGATTTTCAGGTAGAAAGCTTAAATAGTGAAGTGTTTATGGTTAACTATAAGACTAATGAAGCTAAAGGTTTGGTCCTTAGGACATCTATGTGGACTTGGGAGGATAAGGCCTTAAAAGTATTTTTTCAGCAGGGAACTTTAATAGGAAGGCAATAAAGGGATGATTGATATCATCCTTTTTTATTTAGAGAAAATATTAAAATATTATCATATCTCATTAAAGTAAGGTCCAACTAAGGTATAATAATATAAAGGGGTGGTATAGAATGGATACTAATTTAAAATCTTTGATAAAATTAAATTCTATCTATGAGTTTAATATGGTTAGGGGACTTTTAGAGAGTAATGATATACCCTATGTTTTAAAGGAATATGGATCGGCAAATTACATGAGGATAATCACAGGTGGAGGAGTCTTTAACGGAGAAATATTCGTAGATGGGGATGATTATGATAGAGTAAAAGATCTGCTAGAAATAATAGGTGAGTAAAAGATTGATGAATAGGGAAATAGGCATCCACATATGGAGACAATGGCCTTGGCATTTTCTATCAATATAGCAGGAGGCATGACGTCAATATCCCACCCACTGGCCATATACTTGAAATTGATGAAAATGCAGTAGGTGAGTCAGTTAGTTTGTCTACACATATAAGGTATGGAATATCAGTAGGATTTTTAATATTTGCTGGTCTTTTATTGGTAGTTAGGATTGTCCTTATGACAGGTGGCGAAATTTCAGTTGCTATGGGTATTGATAGTTTGAGTACATTTGGTATAGCCCTTGCAACTACATTTACAGGAGCTTTGGATTATTGTATTCCAGCATCATTTGCTTCAATAGCAGTTTTATATGGAGAAGAGTATAGCTATGGAAGTACAATATTTAAATATGGACTAGTAACTGTATTTATAACTACATTGGTCGTATCTTTTATAGGTTACCTACTATCATTAATTTTATAAAAGGAGTTAAGAAAATATGAAAAAAATTAGAATATATAATTTCTTTATATTCTTAATGGGGATAATGTTCTTAAGCTTAGGAATAGTCTTAGTTTTGAAATCTAATTTAGGAGTATCAGTAGCTACTTCTATTCCATATGTTTTGAGTAAAAAGTTTACTAGGTTAACTTTTGGACAATGGAATTATATTATTCAAGGATTGGTCTTACTTTTACTTGTGCTAATGGTTAGAAAGCTTACAATAAAATTTCTTATGTCCTTTCTTGTGGCTTTCTTATTTGGCAAGACCTTAGACATGTTTTCCTACATTATGAAGGATTTAGTTGTAAGTGGAATTCTAGGGCGAATAGGTGTATTTGCCTTAGGTACAGTTATAATATCCCTAGGTCTATCAGCCTTTATTAAAAGTGACTATCCAATACTACCTTTTGATACCTTTATAAAGGAGATTTGTGCTAGGAAAAAAATAGAGATTAGTAGGTTCAAAACGGGATTTGATGTTGTAAGTTTTCTGATAGCCTTAAGCCTATCATTTATATTTTTTGCTAGGGTAGAGGGAGTAGGACTAGGAACTTTTATATCAGCTGTGACTATAGGGCCTCTAATAGGCGTTTTCTTAAGGCTTATCAATGAGAAGATAGAGGGAAGTAGCTTCATAGAAGAAGAAAAATTCAATAGGATTTTAGATAGGGATTTGTTAAACCTGTAGCCTAGGCTACAGGTTTTTTGTAAATATAATAAAATTTTTTAAATATCTAATGAATATAGAGTAAAACAGTAGGAATTAAAAAAATATGTGGTATTATAGTATTAACATAATAAAGAGACGTATATTTTTTTAAGTTCGATTGATAACGGTTATTAAATAGGAGGGATAGGAAATGAGTATAGTAATAGTTGGTGGACATGATAGGATGCATGATGAATATAAGATGATAGGGCAAGAATGTGGAATGAAGATAAAGATTTTTACAAAGCTACCACCAAGATTTAGCAAGTCAATAGGTAGTCCAGATGCCATAGTCCTATTTACAAGTACTGTTTCACATAAGATGGCAAACATAGCCAACCAAGAAGCTAAGAAGAAGAAGATACATATTGAGAGATGTCATTCCAGTAGTGGAACATGTCTTAAGGAGACTTTGGAAGCTTTGAAAGTTTCTTAGAATATGTTATAAAGAACTGCTTAAGTGGTATAATAGTATTACTTAAGGAGATGATATTATGAAAAAGAAGAAAATATTATTAGGATTTTTAGCAATTATTTTAGTAATTTCTTTGGCAGGATGTGCAATGATAAAGGACAGTATAGGAAAGATAAAGGGAGACCTAATAGGGCAGAACTTTCTAGTATCAGTTTTTGATTCCTATGGTGATAAGACCATAGAAATGACTGGTAGCAAGATAACAATAGATGTCTTAGAAGAAAAGAAAAAGAATGATGAGTCTTTGGCATCTAATTCATCTGTCCTAGAGATTACGATTAATGGAAAACAAATGAATATGGACCGCATTGATGAATATATTAAAATAGGAGAATTAGAAGAATGGGTCGTTAGCAATGATTCAAGTGGTATGGGTGGCATGGGTCGAATGATGGGGGGCATGATGAGTTCACCCCATCCCTTCCATGTG
>CAZRYA010000013.1:4699-18278 GCA_964604235.1 uncultured Tissierellaceae bacterium
AACAAATGATTCAAGTGGGTAACACTATGATATTTGCAGAAGAAGGCCTGGATATGATAGAAGACTTTCAGTTAGAAGAGAATATAAATATCAGTAAGGGTGGGGGAATAGTACCAGTTGATAGGTATATAAATAACCTAAAGAATAAAATTGGTAAGGAGAAGACAATAGTAATACTTAGCCCTTTAGGAACTCCAATAGGAGTATTTGAGGGTAAAAAGGTCTATGTAACTGTTCCAGATGACCTGCCTAAAATGACCAGATTAAATATAGATGGTAAGAGCCTATATATACACAGGGCAAATTATATGATATTGGATACAGAGATAATGAACTAATGGAGAATTTAAAAAGAGATTTGACTACTAATGCAAAGTATAACTATATAAGAAATAGGAATACTGTAAGTATTAGGAATAGCCTATATAGGCCTAATAAAAGGGCAAGAGAATTGCTTATAAAGAGGGATATAATCCTAGTTATTGGAACTGTAATCTCAACTTTTATATACAACTACTTGGGAGACAAGTATTTAAATGTAAAGTTAAACCAGGCCACTGGCCAGCATTTAAAGTTTGGAGTTTTAATAACTCTGGCTTTGTTTATAATGGTATATCTATCTTATTTATTAGCTAAAATTATGATTAACTCATTAGATATAAGTGAAGAAGATTTTAAGTTAATAGACAAGGATATTTAATAAAAAACTAGAAAGTTACATACCAGACTTTCTAGTTTTTTATTATAGTAAAAGATGGGCTAATTAGGCCTGTCTTTTTTCATATGGTTATAATCTTTTAAAAACACTTTAAATAAAATCCCTACAGCTAGTAGGTACATAAGGGAAGCAATGTAATAACCATATTTATAGCCAAGGTCAAGTTTAAATAATATATTACCAGTAAAACTACCAGATACAATGCTCATAAGTCCGGCCAGTATATAGGTTAGGGAAGACATATAGGTCCTCTCCTCTTGGTTTACGATTTCCATAGGTAGTGAGGACTCAATAGGACCGCCTAAATTTGCCAATCCAGACCTTAAAAATAAGGCTAGGCCAACTATAGGAATCATAAATCTCCCAAAGATATCTCCATTGGCTATGATAATCATAAATGGAATAGACATTAGTACACTTAGGCCTAAGGTTTTAATCTGGCCAAACCTATAGCTTAGTCTTGGAGTAAATACTAAAAAGACAACAGTGGCCAAATAAGATAGGGCAACTAATAAGGATGAGGTAGACCTGTCTATATGAAGATACCTATTTAAATAAATTGTAAAATATGGTGAAAATAAACCCATGGAAAAATTGACAATTGCCAAGTAGGCAATAAATGCTAGAGAGTATTTATTCATCATATCTTTGGTCTTTATAAAGTAGTTTTTTAGGTTAAAGTTAGGCCTGTCTTCTAAGAAACCATAGTCACAAGGTCTTTCCCTTATTAAAGCCACAGGTATAAAAGAGAGCAGGCTAATTATAAAGGAAAGTAAGAGAACATCTTCATTACTCTTTAAATAATCTAACTTTAAGAGAGGGCTTAAAAGATCAATGTGTTTGCTTATTTCCTTGGCCCAAGAAAGAGTATTACCAGTCCTGGCTGAAAAGCTTAAAACCGTCAACAAGCCACCTAGATAGGTAGTAATGGCCCAGCCTAAATAGCCGGTCCAATAGGTCATAGAGTACCAATAGGTCCTGTTATCAGGCCTAGTAAAACTGGCAAGATAGGGGCTTATTATGGCATGGTGGAGTTGGATGGCTATAAGAACTAGGAGGGTCATGATTTCGTAGATAAAATTATGGTTTAAAAACAAAATACTTCCAAGGGCTGTACTAGAAAGTAAGGGGCATAGGAGTAAAATCTTTTTATAGCCAAACCTATTTATGAATAAAAGTATAATGGCAGCTATAAAAGTGGCATAGCCATAATAGGACCAAAAAGAAGTTGAAACTCCTATTGCAACTTCTTGTAAATAATTAATATATGTATCATAGACAATACCGCTTATTAGGTTCATACTTAAGAAGCTTAATATAAACATTAGTATATTGTGCTTGTATCTTTTTTCTTCTAAAATAATATTGTTTTCCATTTGTCCTCCTAAAAAATTCAGATAAGGTCAATTATATCATAAATACCAGCTAAGTAAATCAATTTATAAATTGCTTATTCTTATCTATACCCAGATGATATGTTTTTAGCTTGGTCTATTGAAGTAATTTTAAAATTATGAGAAAATGAATTTGAGGAGATGAATTTATGTTAGATTTGACAAAAGGAGATGAGGGCAGGGTCTTAATAAGATTTACTATACCCATGTTCATATCAGTTGTATTTCAGCAACTTTATAATATGGCAGACAGTTTAATCGCAGGCAAGTTTGCAGGAGAAAATGCCTTGGCTGCAGTAGGGGCTTCTTATCCTGTAACTATGATACTCATGGCCTTTGCTCTGGGAACGGGAATAGGTACTATGGTTATAATTTCTAATCTATATGGGGCAAGAAGCTATGAAAAATTGAAGACGGCAGTATCGACCATATTTATAAGCACAATAGTCTTATCAATTGTGTTAACCCTATTAAGTTTAGGCTTATCGTCTTTTATAATGGAAAGACTTAATACCCCAGAAAATATATTTAAGGATTCTCTAATATATTTAAATATATACATTTATGGATTTATATTTTTGTTTTTATATAATATAGCAACTGGAATATTTACATCTATAGGAGATTCGAGGACTCCCTTATATTTTTTAATAGGGTCATCCTTGGGAAATATCCTACTAGACTATATATTTGTTGCTAAATTTAATATGGGAGTAGCTGGAGTTGCCTGGGCAACTTTAATAGCCCAATCTATAGCCTGTATTTTATCTTTATTGGCCCTTAGATCTAGGCTTAGAGATATACCTAGTAAGACCTATGAAAAATTTTCTCTTCCCATGTTAAAAGACATATCTATGATAGCAGGGCCAAGTATTTTACAGCAGAGTTTTATTTCTATAGGAAATATATTTATTCAGGGTAGGATAAACACCTTTGGATCATCTACAATAGCAGGCTTTGCAGCTGCTAATAAGCTTAATATGTTTATAATAACTTCATTTACCACAATTGGTAATGGTATATCTTCCTTTACAGCCCAAAACCTAGGTGCTAATAAGGAGAAGCGAGTGGAGAATGGATTTAAAGCAGGGCTGAAAATGGCCCTTACAATAGGTCTTATATTTTTTGGACTTTTCTTCTTCTTTGGAGACGATTTGGTAAGTCTCTTTATAAAAGAAAAGACTATGGAAACTATAGAAGTAGGTCATAAATTCCTAAAGATAGTATCACCTTTTTACCTAGTAATAGCTATTAAGCTAACAGCTGATGGAGTTTTAAGAGGGTCTAAGAGTATGAAGAGGTTTATGATTTCTACCTTTGTAGACCTAATAGCTAGGGTTGTCTTAGCCTTTGTATTAAGTGATATGATTGGGTCAACGGGAATTTGGATATCATGGCCTGCTGGTTGGATAATGGGGGCCCTATTATCACTTAGTTTTTACTTTAGCTTAATTAAAAATTATAGGAATAGGGGGAACTAAATGTATAGTAGTTTCATAGATGGTTTAATAATAGCAGTGCTTTTTATCCAGTGGATTAAGATGACTAAGTTAAAGAATCAATTGGAAGATTTAAAAAATCAAGTTAATCAAGTTGACAGGGGACCTAATTTACAAGGGGGGCTGGATAAAAAAGTAGGCAGGTCAGAAGATGTGGAAATTTCAGAAAATGTGTATGCTGAAATCAATAGGTTAATCAATAAGGGAAAAAAAATTAAGGCTATAAAGGCCTTAAGGGAAGAAACTGGTATGAGTTTAGTCGATGCCAAGGAGTTTATAGACAGGTGGAGTGGAGATTATTTATAGGCTTTATAGATATAGGTTAAAGGGCAGGGTCAAAGGACCCTGTCTTTTACATATATAATTACAATAAAGTAATATTTAGGCCAGTTCACTTTTTAAAACTTATAATATATAATGGTTTTAGGAGGGATGGACATGATTAGACGAGCAAGAGAAGAAGATATAATGGAAGTTGCAGCTATGGCTTCATCACTATTTGAAGGAAGTAAGGTAGAAGAGTTATATGAGGAATTTTCCTATATGATAGATTCTGGTAAATCTCACCTATTTGTTTATTATAAAGATAATAAGGCAGTAGGTTTTGCCCACTGTGAAATAAGGATAGATTATGTAGCAGGTTCAGAAAATAGTCCGGTAATGTTTTTGGAAGGTATATATGTACACCCAGAATATAGGCATTTAGGTTTAGGAAAAAAATTAGTAGAGTACGCAGAAGACCAGACTAGGAAATTGGGCTTAAGTGAGTTTGCAAGTGATTGTGAACTAGGGGATACAACTGTCTATGACTTTCATTTGAAGTCTGGTTTTAAAGAGGTAGAAAGAACAGTTTCTTTTATTAAGAAGTTATAGGAGTGATTTTTTGGCATATTTAAGACTTATTAAAGATATGATGGAAAATTGGTGTGAAACACTTACATCTACATTAAACATTCATGTTGTCATTGCAGATAGAAACCTAGTAAGGATTGTAGGCACTGGGGCCTTTACTAGTAGGGTTAATGAAAATTGTCCAGAGGACTCTCTATTTGCAGAAGTCATAAAAACAGGTAGGCCTAGAATTGGTTTAACAAATGAAATTGATTCTGTGTGTATAAATTGTTCTAATCATGGTAATTGTTCTGAAAATATGAACATGATTTACCCCATTAGAAATGGAGAGAAAATAATAGGAGCTATAAGTTTCGCTGCTATTGAAAACAATGAAGTAGACCAGATGATAAGGAAACAAGATGACTATTTTAATATGCTAAAATACAGTGTAGATATAATAGAGAAAGAAATCCAGGCAGTGAAATCAGCCAACCAACTTAAGAATAATAGGACGGGAATTGATGAACTGATTAATTTAATTGATATAGGAATTATTATACTAGATGACGAAAATAAGATAATGAATATAAATATAGAGGCCTTGAATATTTTAAGGATAAATATAAGAGATGAAAAAGTCCTAGATGAAAGTATTTTTAATATAATGCCAGACCTTTCAGTTTACTCCATGGGGGAGGAGAAGGCCTATAGAAAGATAAACCATGGTAAAGAAGAAGTGTCTATAGAGTACACTATTGAAAAGATCAATATAGAAGGTAAGGATGGGTCTCATATAATAAATATAAGGGAAATAAAAGACTCCTGCCTAAGGGCTAAGGATATAGATTTAATTGGTCAGTCACCAGCCTTTAAAGACTTAATTAAAAAGGTTGATAGGCTTGCAAAAAAATCTACTAATTTACTCCTAACAGGTGAGTCGGGAACGGGGAAAGATTTAATAGCCAGGTATGTTCACAGGACTAGTTTGAGGAAGGGGAAGTTTGTAGTTATAAATTGCGGAGCCATTCCAGAAAACCTAATGGAGTCAGAGTTATTTGGCTATGAGAAAGGTGCATTTACTGGGGCAAATCCAAAAGGTAAGTTAGGAAAACTAGAAGAAGCAAATGGTGGCACCCTATTTTTAGATGAGATAGGTGACCTGGCCCTACACCTACAGACTAAATTACTTAGGGTCATTCAAGAAAGAGAATATACTAGGGTAGGTGGCTTGGATTCAATCCCTATAGATATTAATGTGATTTCAGCAACCCATAGAAATTTAGAGAAATTAGTTGAAGAAAATAAATTTAGATTGGATCTTTATTATAGGTTAAATGGTATAAAGCTGAATATTCCTCCCTTGAGAGATAGGGGGTCAGATGTAATCCTATTAGCCAGTCATTTTATGGAAGAAAGGTCTATTGATAAAAGCCTTAGCAGGGAAGTAAAAGAGATATTTTTAAGTTATCATTGGCCAGGAAATATTAGGGAGCTAGAAAACGTAATTCAATATATAGATGTTTTTTCAGACGAAGACCTTATAGTATTGGAAGACCTTCCCTTGGAGCTTATGGAAGCCTATAAGAAAAGACCATATATAAATATCAATATGACCTTGGAAGATATGACTAGGCAATATGAGAGAGACTTGATAGAAAATTTAATAGATGAGTTTGGAGACAGTTTACAAGTTAAAAAGGATATAGCAGAAAGGCTAGGAATATCCTTGACTACTTTATATAGGAAGTTAAACATATAATTATCAAAAATAAAAATAAATAATCAAAAATGAAAATAAACCAGTCTTTTCAGCTAGTTATTTGGCTTAAAATGGAAGATGAGCTTTGGCATAAAAATTGCTTTATATAAGGAGTAGAGGTGATTTTATGTCTAATAAAAATATATATGAAGACTTGGTAAATGTTTTAAAGTCAGAAGTAAGAATATCACTAGGTTGTACGGAACCAATAGCAGTAGCCCTAGCTGTGGCTAAGAGTAAGGAGCTTATAAAGTCAGAAGTTGAAAGTGTTCAAGTAATTGTAAGTCCTAATATTTATAAGAATGGTATGAAGGTAATGATACCAAAAACTCATAAGAGGGGCCTATATAATGCAGCAGCCTTAGGGGTTACAGGAGGTAAGTCTCAATATGGCCTAGAGCTTTTAAAGGATTTAAGTGAGGAAGAAATTCTTTTAGGAGAGGAAATGGTAGAAAAGGGACTTATAAGTATGGAGGCAGATTATAGGGAGAGCTTCTATATACAAGCTATAGTTAAGGGAAGGGAAGAAGTAGCGAAGTGTATTATTAAGGGAAACCATACAAACATAGTTTACTTATCCCATAATGAAGAAGTTATAGTAGATGAGGAATGTCCAAAAGGATCAGGATATGGTAAAATTCAAGACTATTCTGTTAGGGAGATTATAGATTTTAGTGAAAATGTAGATTTTGATAAGATAGAATTTTTGTTAGAAGGTATAGAAATAAATATGGATATGGCCCAAAGAGGCCTTAAAAATAAAAAGGGATTAGGGAGTATATTGTTGGCCAATGGAAGTAATTCAGGCTATTCCAATAAGATAAGGGCCTACACAGCAGCAGCCTGTGATGCTAGGATGTCTGGAGAAAGTATTCCAGTTGTAAGTAGTGCTGGTAGTGGAAATCATGGAATTATAGCTGTCATAGTTCCAAGTCTTATTGGACGAGAAGAAGGCTTTTCACAGGAAAAAATGGCTAGGACTTTGGCTATTAGCCACCTACTTACATCATACATAAAATCCTATACAGGTAGGTTATCTCCTATATGTGGTTGTGCTGTTGCAGCTGGAATTGGGGCGACAGCTTCTATTACTTGGGCTAGATCTTATGATTATGATATGACTTTTGGCAGTATAAAGAATATGATAGGGGCTTTGGCTGGACTTATTTGTGATGGGGCTAAAGAAGGATGCGCTTTTAAGATTTCTGTTTCAGCTGGTG
The DNA here is from genome assembly GCA_964604235.1 of uncultured Tissierellaceae bacterium. Classification (GTDB taxonomy): domain Bacteria; phylum Bacillota; class Clostridia; order Tissierellales; family Tissierellaceae; genus CAZRYA01. The sequence continues at coordinate 12,124 of CAZRYA010000013.1, forward strand.
AGGCCATATTGCAATCTGATTTAGCAAGAGCTGGTATGATAATTCAAGATGGAGATGGGATTATAGAACAAGATATAGACCAATCTATTAGAAACTTAGGCAGTATATCTAAAGAGGGTATGGGGTCTATGGATAGGGAGATAATAAAAATTTTGTCTAAGTAGGACAAATATAGTAAAATAATAGCTAGCCACCTAGGTGGCTAGCTATTATTTATAGAGGGATTAAATGAAAAAATTTTACTATCTTTAGTTTATTTAATATTTATGGATGTTATCATTTTACAAGTTGGGCCCTAGAATTATCAAAGAAGACCTTAGGATAAGGGGAAAAGAAGATACAGCCAACCTAGTAGTAGCTAGTGGTAGAGAAGAGAAAAATTTTCTAGTAGGATAGGATGGAATAAACTTTTAGCAGCTTTAGATGCCAATTTTTTGATGCATATAAAATCCTAGAAGCTTATGGACTAACTATTCCAAGTGGAGAGATAATTCACTTGACAGCTGGTTAAACTTTAATGGGATTTATGATAATGGAGATATTGAAATGGGTAATTATAAATTATTTATAAATAGGACAATGTCAAAAGGAAAACAAATATACTTCCAGTAGATAAGGGTGGAATATATACTTATAAGAATAAACTAGCTAGGGGAAGTCCCATCCTTGGGGGAACTTGCTTATTGAAGCTATGACAAGTATTTGTAGATGCTAGATTTAAATAAGTTGTAAGTGTATAATTATACTATAATATAAGCGGGAATAAGTTAAATCTTCTATAAAAGAACCTATATCATTAGGCCTTTTGAGTAGATAAATGTAAATTACTATCTAAAGATAAGTTAAATGAAATAAAAGAAAATACCCTTAATAAGGATGGGTTTAAAAGCTGGGTAATAGAAGAGCAAAGATAATAAGCTTGTTATAATTAGGGGTGATTATCTAAATATTAAAGGTCTATGGGAAGTAATGGTTTATTTAGGAGCTTATGGGTCATGAATTTAAATGAAACCCTAATTAATCTTATATGGGAATGGCAAGTACATAACCAAGCTATTAATGAATATCAGCAAGAGTTTGATGGTTATAAAAAAGACAAATAAAAGAGGTGGCTAAGTATGAATAAATATGATTTTACTTTGGAGGAAACAGGAGGTAAGAAGATATCTTTAGAGGATTTTAAGGGTAAGAAGTTAGTAGTTTACTTTTACCCAAAGGACAATACGCCAGGATGTACTATGGAGGCATTGGAATTTACAAAATTAAAGCCAGAATTTGACAAATTAAATACTGTAGTTCTAGGGATTTCAAAAGATAGCAAAGAATCCCATGAAAAATTTACTGAAAAACATGACCTGGCTATTATGCTTCTAAGTGATGAAAGTGAGGAAGTACATGAGAAATTTAATGTGCTAAAAGCTAAAAAGATGTTTGGTAAAGACTATATGGGAGTTGAAAGATCGACTTTTATATTTGATGAAGATGGGAATTTGATTAAGGAGTATAGAAAGGTTAAAGCAGCTGGTCATGCTGAAGATGTCCTAAACTATATAAGACAGGTGTAGCTAGATGATATATAAAATAAGACAAAAGATTTTTTCCTTTGGAGATAAATTTACTATAGTTGATGGAAATGATAGGGGAGTTTTTGATGTAGTTGGCCAAGTTTTTTCTATTGGAAATAAATTGACTATATACGATATAGATGGAAGGGAAACTCTTTATATAGAGCAGAAATTGTTTAAGCTATTGGCAGAATATGAAATATATAATGAAGGGCAAAATGTTGCCCTAGTAAAACAACAATGGAGCCTTTTTAGGCCTAAGATAAATATTACTAGTATCTATGGAGATTTTACAATCGAAGGAGATATTATCAGTTACGATTTTACCATTTATAGGGATGGTAGACCTGTAGCAATAATAAAAAAAGAGTTATTTACTTTTACCGATTTTTATACAGTAGATATTTTAGTAGACAAAGACCATGACTTTATCTTAGGCCTAGTAATAGTCATAGACCAAATATACCACGATGGTAATAATTCAAATTAAAGGAGGTTTATTATGATAAGGCGAAGTAGAATTGAAGATTTAGACCATATTATGGACCTGATTAGGAAGGGAAGTAAATCCCTAAAAGATATGGGAATAGACCAGTGGCAAAATGGATATCCTAGTAGGGAACAAGTTGAAAATGACCTCCACAATGGAAATTCCTATGTGGCAGAATTAGATGGAAAAGTTGTGGGGACTATGGCTTGTGTAATGGGGGTAGATCCAAACTATAACTATATAGAAGATGGAGAGTGGTTATACGATGATGAATACTCCACTATTCATAGGATAACAGTAGATCCTGGGATGAAGAACAAGGGTATAGGACAAGAGCTTTTTAACTATGCTAAAAAGTTAAGTCAGGATAATAAAGTTAATTATATGAGAATAGACACCCATGGTGGAAATATACCTATGCAAAAATTCATAAAAAAAATGGGTTATGACTACAGGGGAATAATATACGTTGAAGATGGTGGCAAAAGGTCTGCCTATGAACTTAAGATATAGAAGAACTGCATTTCATATGAAATGCAGTTCTTCTATATCCATTTCTTTTTTTTAAAGTAGTAGATCATAATCATCACAGATATAACTGATATGAACCAAAAAAACATATAACCATACTTCCAACTCAGTATGGGGTTGTGGACAAAGTTCATGCCAAATAGACCAGTTAAAAAGCTTAAGGGAACAGAAACTGTAGAGAATATAGTTAAAACTTTCATCACATCATTGGTCTTATTACTAAGACTTGAAAGATAAGTATCTAACATTCCTGAACAAATATCCCTATAGGTATCAAGTAAAGATATTATTTGAATCAAGTGGTCATAGACATCCCTAAAATAATATATAGACTTGTCGTCAATAAAGCCATATTGGTTTTTGGATAAGGCAGATACAATATTTCTCATGGGCCAAATTTCATTTTGAATATATATAAGGTCTCTCTTTAAGCCATATATATTTTGAAGTATGTCTTGGCTAGGATTATTTAGGAGTTCATCTTCTGTAAGATCTATTTTTTCTCCAATTTTTTCTATGACTAGGAAGTAGTCATCTACAATAGAGTCCAATAGGGCATATAGAACTTCAGATTCAGACCCCTTTCTAAGGATAGAGCCATTCCTTAATCTTTCAATTATTTTATTGAAGTCATTAGGGAAAAACTCCTCCATAGATATTAGGATATTATCCTTTAGGATAAAAGAAATTTGCTCAGATTCCAAGTTATCTTCATTAAAGACTAAGGCTTTTGCAACTATAAAAAGATAGTCTTCATAGTCTTCTATTTTTGCTTTTTCAGTAGTATCTAGTATATCTTCTTGGGTAAGCCTGTGGATGTTAAATGTTTGACTTAAGAATTTTACATTATCCGTATCCTTTAAGCCTATTAAACTAATCCAGTTAGTGGTATCAGACCTAAGATTAATGGGCTTTTTAAGGTCAATAGGCCCCATACTAAATTCACCTTCATTGAAGTTAATAAGACGGGCTTGATCATCCTCTATATTTTCCTGGCCTATATGAACTAAAGAGCCTGGATCTGTATGAACTTTCTTTTTGTATTTATTCCTCTTTTTCATAAAACCACCTCATGGCTTTATATACCCACAGATATGAAAACTACAACGGATGGACATAATTATGGTATAATTATCTTAATAAATAATAGGAGGTCTATTATGGAAAAAGTAATAGTAGACATAGATACAGGTATTGATGATGCCTTAGCAATAATACTAGCAATAAAGTCTAAAGAATTAGATATATTGGGATTTACCACAGTAAGCGGAAATGTAAACTCAAAAATTGCAGAATTAAACACTAGAAGGATACTAAAGTTATACAATAGGGAAGATATAGAGGTCTATCCAGGAGCAGAAAGTCCACTAGTTAGGCCAATAGAATACAGTACATTCATCCACGGGGAACATGGTTTAGCAGGTCAACTTACTAATATACTCTTACCTAAGAAGGAAAAGCTACATGGAGTAGACTTTATAATTAATACTATAAGAAAAAATAGTAAGGAAGTGTCTCTTGTAATGCTAGGACCTTTGACCAACTTAAGCTTAGCCCTAAGAAAAGCTCCAGATATAAAAGAACATATAAAAAGCGTAATTGTAATGGGAGGGGCAGTAAATGTAAGGGGCAACATAACACCCATGGCAGAATTTAACATTTATACTGACCCAGAAAGTGCAGATATTGTTTTGAATAGTGGCTTAGATATAAAGTTAATTCCCTTAGATATAACAGAAAAGGCTATATTGAGGAAGGACATTTTGAAAAATATAGACACTAAGACTGACCAGAAAAAATTTGTATACAACATACTGAGCCACTATTTAAACTTATTTGGTGATAAAATAGAAGGGGGTATATGTGCAATTCATGATCCCTTGGCCTTGTCCTATTTAATAAATCCTAAGATGTTTAAATTGGAAGAGGCCCATATAAAAGTAGAGAAGGCCAGCCAGTATTCTGACGGAAAAACTATATTATATCCTTATGAAAGATTTAAATTTCAGCCTAATGTAATGTTGGGAAAGGAGATAAACTTAATAAAATTTTTAGATATTTTTATAAATAGAGTGATAAATTAAAATCATAGTATTTTGGAAAAAACATATTTTTTCTAAAATGCTATTTTTTTACTGTGTTATACTAATTGGGAATGATACTGGTCTTTAAATACTATTTAGATATTTATTTTTTAGGCTTAAATAGTCATTCAATAACCAGTAATGTGCTTTTAATATTCTTATTATCATTTTTGATGGTAAGTAGATTTAAAGTAAAAAAACCTAAAATAATAGATGAAAATCTCTTTTGATTTTCATCTATTATTTTTATTTTATAGACCTATACTGCTTAGGAGTCATATGCTCGTATTTTTTAAAGATATAACAGAAATAGCTTTGGCTATTAAAGCCACATTCCATAGCTATATCCATTAGAGAAAAGCTTTCATCCTTAAGTAGGACTTTGGCTTTTTCAATCCTAAGTTTATTGATGTAGTCAGAAAAACTACAATTTAAATAAGAAGAGAATAGGTTTGATAGGTAGTTTTTGCTAATGAAGATTTCATTTGCCACCATATCTAGGCTTAGGTCATTTTCAATATTATCGTGTATGTACTTTATGGCTTCTCTAATGACAGGATTAGAACAACCCTTATTTTCTTCCTTTATTATGTTAGTGAAATATACGACTAGGTCCTGACCAAAGTCTATTATCTCTTCTACAGATTTTAGAGCTTCAACCTCATCTATAAAATCCATCCGAGACTTAAACAAGGATTTTTTACAAATAGGCTTAGAATATGATACCCTGTATAAGATACTAGTTAAAGATATTATATAATTTTTTAAATTTCTGATATTGGTCCTAGTGTTGTCTTTAGGAAAGCTAGATATAATTTCCTTATATAAATTAATAGCCTCTTCTTCCTTGTGCAAGTTAATCATGTATATTAATTTGTTTTCTAAATAAAACATAGACACCTCCAAAAATGATAACCGTTATCACTATTGTAATATATTTTGAGAAAAAACACAATATTTCTTAATTTGCATACTAGGGTATGGTATAATATAAAATAGAAAAACTAGGAGGTGCAATATGGGACATATGGATGTTTCAGCTACAGCAGCATTTATAGCAGGTTTTATATCCTTTTTATCTCCATGCATTCTTCCTTTGATACCAGTTTATATCATGTATATAACAGGAACTACTATGGAAGATGAATTAAAAGATAATAAGGCTTTAGTAATGAGCAGGACTTTAGGTTTTGTCTTGGGCTTTACTATAATATTTATGATTATGGGAACATCGGCAAGTTTTATAGGTAAAGTTTTCTTAAAAAATAAACTACTTTTTTCTAGAATTAGTGGGGCCATAATTATTATTTTTGGGCTTAAGATGATGGATATAATAAAGTTAGACTTTTTAAGTAGGGAAAGAAAGTTAAAAGGAAATGTCAAGGTTACAAATTGGTTTAGTTCGGTTTTAATGGGAATGGCTTTTGCAGCAGGCTGGACTCCTTGCTTTGGACCAACCCTAGGTGGAATTTTAGCCTTTGCAGG